>DOCS01000206.1:0-12378 GCA_003503355.1 Opitutia bacterium | reverse complement strand
CTGGTTGGCTTTCAGCTGCCACTGTCGGGGGTGGTGCTGGCACTGCCCGAGGTGCTGGTGTGGATCTGCCGTCCATTTATCAATGCTTATTGGGGCTGGGCGGGGTATTTTGCCTCGATGATCGATTCACGCTTTTACGACGCCTATCGGTTGCAGTCCGCTGAAATGATTCCAAGCGCGGGTCTGGCGGGCGCGGTGCTGTGTGTACATTTTTGTTTCGCCGCGGCGTGTGTGTTTTGGGGTTGCCAGAAAAAAGCTATGTCTTAACCCTTTAGTAATGAACGGTCTTTCAGGCCGATCGCCGCTTATGCCCCAAACTTCTCAGTCATCCTCAGGGAAAACGCTGCCGATCCTGCTCGGTGTGGTTGCCATTGTCGTTGCAGTCTTGCTGTCTTGGGCGCTGCAGGGGCGAGAATTCTCCGGCCTGGAACTGTTGCCGACCGACAGTTACGTGGACAAGCCCGGAGATTTCTTGGGCAACACCTATGCCATCAAGGCGCAGATCGACTCGCAGGTGAAATGGGAAAAGGGTGTTGGGCGTATTTTGGTGGTGCGGCCCGAGCGTAGCGTGGTGCGTTTGCCGGTGTATGTGCCGGACGGCGTGAGCGATAATTTACATATTGGGCAGCGTTATAAAATGCGTGCCAGAATTGAACAAGGTGGGCTGATCTATGTTGAAAATTTGCGCAAGTATTAGTCTGTGTCTGGCGCTCGCGGCTGGCAGCGCCTCTGGGCAGGGCTATGTGCCGGGATCCTCGCCGCAGGCCCAAGCCGGAATGTCGGTGCCAACCGGCGGGATGTTTGAGAGTCAGACGTTTCTCAATATGGCGAATCGCGCCTTCGATCCGTCCAGTGATTCGATGGATTTCGAGAATGGTAGCTTCGCCTGGAAGGGGCGCACCTTTAATCTGACCAGCCAACGTGCCTTTCGGGCGCGCTTTGAGCGTTTTCTGCTCGCTTCGCCTCGCAAGGAAGGGGCGCATTACGAGCAGTTGCTGGAAGATTTGTTAGAGCGCTTGTCGGTGGGGAGTAATCGCAGTGAAGAGGCGATTCTCGAAACCTGGGAGATGTTATTTCGCGCGGCACGTTTTGAAGAGGACGGCGGCAACAGTACGATTGTCGCCAATCAGGTGTTCAATGCCTGGCGTATTCGAAAAGAGATGCGCGGCACGTCCATGACGCAAAGCGAGTTGGGCGATATGCGGCGTTTTCAGCAGGAAGTCGTGGCCAATCGCTCACTGATACGGCAGCAGCTCCAACAACGCCAGCAGGATGAGGCCGAGCGTGCCTCTGGCACGGGCGGGCAAAATAAAGCAACATCGCAGGGCGAAGCGCTGCCGAGCGAAGCCGCCTTTCGGGTGCTGGATCTAGCCGAAACCGAAGCCAAGCTGTTGGCGATGGAGGGGCAGGCCGCTCTCACCGGGATGCAAGCCAAGCTGCAGATGCAGAGCCAGATAGTGGCGTTTCTGGTGCAACGCCGCTATCAGCATGTGTTGCTGCTTTCGGGCTTTTATCAGTTGTTATTCAAGGGCTCACAGCAGCAATTGGAAGTCGGGAAAGGTCAGCTTAAGTCGTTTTTTCCGAATGCTAACATGGTCTTTACTGTGGACATGATGGCATTTGTCGCGAACGAAGCGCTCAACGATTTGAACCAGGGGGTGCGGGCTGTAAATGCCGCTTATGCCGAAGACCGTGCGATCATTGCCTTAGAGCGCTTGCAGGAGACCTTTTTCCTTGGGGAATATATGCCCGCGTTGAATGCGATTCCGGTCGAGCAGCGGCGCACCTTGCTTGATTTATATCGCGATATGCTGGAGGCCGTCGAGTTGGCCGAGGCAAAGGATTATGACGGGGTCGCTGAAATGGCTGAGCGTATTTCTTTGGCGGCAAAAGATTTCCCTAAGTCACGTGTACTGTCCAGCGTTCGAACAGCCAAGAGTATGAGCGACATGGCAGTGTTTGCCGCCTCGCAGTATCGGAACCTCGGTCAGGTCGACCAAGCCCGCGAAGAGCTGAAGCAGGCGATCGATATCTGGCCGTCGAATCCGTCGATTCGTGAATTTCAGCTGGAAACCACCAAGTTGGCGACTGCGGGCTCGCAGGGGGTGCAGGTATTTGATGATCTCTATCAGCGTGGGGACCATCGCGGGATTTATGATCGTCGCATGGATTTGGGCTTTGCCTTGGCGGAAGATGGAGTGCGGCGGCCCTTGCTGATGAAGGTGGTTGAGCAGGTGTCGACGATTGATTTATTGGTGGCGCAGGGAGCCGAAGCCTTGAAGCAGGGGGACGCTTATGTGGCGTGGGAGCTGTTGGCTGAGGCCGCTAAATTTGGTCCCGATGATGCGCCGATGAATCGCGCGCGCGCCGAACTGGCACCACGTGTGGCTGACTTTGTCGTGTGCCTGGATCGCGCAGAGCGTCGCGTCGAGCAGGCGCAATACGCTGGGGCGTTAGCGGCGTATCTGGCTGCACAGGATATTTACCCTGCCAGTCGAATGTGCCGCGAGGGGATCGAGCGCGTGTCCGCCGCGCTGATGGCGAGTTTGCGTGCGGCCAAGCAGCCACGCAAGTAGCACGGCGGCGAAGCCGTTGTGAGCGCATTAATTTTGCGGACAGGCAGGAATGCCTGTAGCACGGCGGCGAAGCCGTTGTGAGCGTTGGCGAATCAGTTCTTCCTAACCTCGCAGCTTGTATCTCGTGTGCCCTCTGTGGAGGGAAACGCTCTGTCGTTTCTGCGTTGGTCGGGCGGCGCGGGTTGGTAGTGGCAATGACGGCGCATTGGCCCATGTCGTGTGCCGCTTTAGTTAACGCAGCTGCATGGTCTGAGCGTTTGATAAATCTGCGCGCTACGTACTGAGCGCATTAATTTTGCGGACAGGCAGGAATGCCTGTGTCACGTCGGCGAAGCCGTTGTGAGCGTTGGCGAATCAGTTCCTCCTTACCTCGCAGCTTGTATGCTCTATGTGGAGGGAAACGCTCTGTCGTTTCTGAGTTGGTCGGGCGGCGCGGGTTGGTAGTGGCAATGACGGCGCATTGGCCCATGTCGTGTGCCGCTTTAGTTAACGCAGCTGCATGGTCTGAGCGTTTGATAAATCTGCACGCTACGTACTGAGCGCATTAATTTTGCGGACAGGCAGGAATGCCTGTGTCACGTCGGCTGTAGCTTCGATTTTATATGAGTTCGCGCCGTGCCGATCAATTTTCTTGAGCCGTGCGTGAGTTCTTCCACATTAGTGACTGTGATTGGACTCGATGTGGATCTCTTTTTTCTCCTGTATCTGACGGGCGGCTTTGTGCTGCTCTTCGGTTTGTGGTTTTACTACGATTGGCGGGATAAGCATCTCTTTGAGGTCCAGCGCTCTAAAGTGATTTATCACTGTATTAAATGCAGCCAGATTTATACGGGTCCGCATGGCAGTGAAGAATGCGATTGCCCTCAGTGCGGGTTTACCAATGGTCGCCTTCGATTTTAGAATATACTGTTTCCTACATTTTAACGTTTCACCTTTTTACTCTCAGTCATGCCAGAGCATATTGCAGTCCTCGATTTCGGTTCCCAGTACACGCAGGTTATCGCCCGCCGTATTCGTGAGGCCAATGTCCTTTCCCGTATCTATCCTTATAATACGCAGGCCAGCGTGCTTAAGGACGCGGGGGTCAAGGGCGTCATTCTTTCCGGTGGGCCGTCTTCGGTGCTGATCGATGGCTCCCCACGCCCCGATGCGAAAGTCTTCGATATGGGCCTGCCGGTGCTCGGTATTTGCTACGGCGAGCAGCTGATGGCACACATGCTCGGCGGTCGGGTGGCGAAGAGTGATGAGCGCGAGTTCGGCCACGGCATGCTCAACATCGCGGCCAAGGGCAAGCTGTTCGAGGGCCTGCCTGATACGCTGCGCGTGTGGAATTCGCATGGTGACCGCTTAGAGCAGCTGCCGGAAGGCTTCGAGGCGATCGCGTCCACCGAAAATTCGCCTTACGCGACGATTCAGGATGCGAAGCGCAATTTTTACGGCATGCAGTTCCACCCCGAGGTGGCGCACTCCGAAATGGGCACCGAGGTGATTGCCAATTTCCTTTTCAAGATTTGTCACTGCCAGTCGGACTGGTCGATGGCCAATTACATCGAGGAGACCGTGCAAAATATCCGCGAAACGGTTGGTGACGATCGTGTCATCCTTGGCCTCTCCGGCGGTGTGGATTCTTCGGTCGCGGCTGCGCTGATTCACCGGGCGATCGGCAAGCAGCTGACTTGCGTGTTTGTCGACAACGGGCTCCTGCGCTTGCACGAACGCGAGCAGGTTGAAAAGCTCTATGGCGATCACTTCGACCTCGATGTGCGTGTGGCGTCCAAAGCGAAGTTCTTCTTGGATCGTCTTGCTGGTGTTTCGGATCCTGAAACCAAGCGTAAGATCATCGGTAATTCCTTCGTCGAAGTGTTCGACGAGGCGGTCACTGGCCTGAAGGAGCATGGCAACTACACTTTCCTCGCGCAGGGCACGCTGTATCCCGATGTGATCGAATCCGTTGCGATTGATGGCAATCCGGCAGCGTTGATCAAGAGCCATCACAATGTCGGTGGTTTGCCGGAGAAGATGAATCTCAAGCTGCTTGAGCCGCTGCGCGAACTGTTCAAGGACGAAGTGCGTGAGTTGGGCACACAGCTCGGTCTGCCGAAGGAGGTCGTGTGGCGTCAGCCTTTCCCCGGCCCTGGTCTGGGCGTGCGCGTGATGGGTCCGATCAAGGAGGAAGACCTGGTCGTGCTGCGCAAGGCTGATGCGATTCTTCAAGAGGAGATGATGGCCGCAGATCTGTATTACAAAGTCTGGCAGTCATTCTGCGTGTTCCTTCCGGTCAAAACGGTTGGCGTCATGGGCGACGAGCGCACGTACGAAAACGTAGTTGCACTGCGCATTGTCGAGAGTCTCGATGCGATGACTGCGGATTGGGCGCGCGTGCCGTATGATGTGCTGCGTAAGGTCTCCAGCCGTATCATCAATGAAGTGACTGGCTGTAATCGAGTGGTTCTGGACATCAGCTCGAAGCCACCGAGCACTATTGAGTGGGAGTAGTCTCATGGGTATTGCGTGATGCGGTCGTACTTGCTCTGAACATTTCTGTATGTGTTCGGTCTGTATTTCTTACTGTTATGAAGTTGATCCTCTCTATTTGTTTGTTTGCCGTGGCGGCACCGCTGTTTGCGGCGACGCCATCCGTTCGCGATATCGTGCACCGCGCCCGCGCCACCGTCGGCACGGAATCCGCGTTGAGTGGTTTGGTGACCTTGCAAATGAGTGGTGGCATTGAGCCGTGGGGCTCGAAGCTGCCGCGTGCTACGCTTCTGATTATTGCCCGTAAGCCGTGTTCGCAGCGCTTGGAGGTGCGGATGGATGACTTGGTCGAGACCACCATTCTTGATGGTGAGGCAGGCTGCATTGTCCGCACGAATCTGAATGATGACGCGCGCCGTTCGCAGATGCGCACCATGGCCGAGAAAGAGCTGCAGCGCGTTGCGTTTAGCACTCGCCAGTTTTTCAGCTTCTACGGGGCGGATTTCAAAAGTGGTGAGCGGATTACTTACGGGGGGATTGAAAAACGCCGTGGTGTGCGCTGCCACGCGCTCGTTTATTCGTATCCTGACGGGATCTCGACCACGCGCTATTTTGCAGTGAACGACGATACGCTCGTCTCGACCATAACGGATGTGGGAGTCGAAAGTGTTGAAATCGGCGAGCAGGTCGTCGGCGGGATCAAATTTCCGCAAAAGGTCGAATATTATCAGGACTCTGAAATGCTGCACACCATCGTGCTCACCAGTGTCGAAGTGAACAAACCGCTACAATCCGGGATTTTTACCATTCCAACCGGTCAACCAATAAAGTAAGCGCACTGTCTTGCAGACGCCGGCGCAAACTGTTCTCCTTAGTTTATCATGCAAACCATCGAATTCTCAGATTCGTCACAATTTTCTAATGCTCTGCGCCAGTTCTGCGAGAACGCGACTGTGTCGGGCGATGTTTCCAGGGTCGTCACTGATGTGTTGGCCGATGTGAAAGTGCGCGGCGATCAGGCGGTGCTCGATTACACGCAGAAGTTTGACGGTGCGACATTGAGCGCTGAGGCGATGCGCGTCGATCCCGCCGATCTTCAGGCGGCGGAGGCGAGTCTTTCCACTGCGGATCGCGAGGCCATTCGCGAGGCGATTGCGCTGGTCAAAGATTTTCACCAAAAGACCCTGCCGGAAGACTGGCAGTCGGCGAATGCGCAAGGCGGCATCGTCGGCGAGCGCTTTTATCCGATCCAGCGTGTCGGTCTTTATGTGCCTGGTGGCAATGTGCCGCTGGTGTCGACTGTGATCATGACGGCGGTGTTGGCTAAGCTTGCTAAGTGCCCGGAGGTGTGTGTCTGCACGCCGCCTGCCGCGGATGGTTCGATCGCACCGGGCATGCTCGCTGCGCTGTCGATGGTGGGGGTCGAGGAAGTCTACAAAGTGGGCGGAGTACAAGCGGTCGGGGCGATGGCTTATGGCACTGCGACGGTGCCTGCGGTGGATAAGATTTTCGGCCCGGGCAATGCTTTCGTCATGGAAGCCAAGCGGCAGGTGCTCGGCACGGTCGGTATCGATCTGCTGCCGGGCCCGAGTGAAGTGATGATCATCGCTGATGCGGGCGCCAATCCTCAACACGTCGCCGCCGACTTGATTGCTCAAGCGGAGCACGGCAGCGGCAAGGAAATTCTTTATTTGGCGATCACTAGCCAGGCGTTGCTTGGTGAAATCGAACAGTCGCTCGCCGAGCAGTTGCCGGAACGCACGCATGCCGCGAAGTGTGAGAAGGTGTTGCGCAACCGTTTTCTTGCTGTGACGTGTGAGACGCTCGATCAAGCCGCACAAGTGTCCAACTACATCGCGCCCGAGCACCTGGAACTGCAGGTCGCGGATCAGTCGATCGATGCGCTGACTGAACAGCTGACCACCGCCGGGGCGATTTTGCAGGGCTATATGACGCCGACAGTGGTGGGCGACTTCACCGCAGGCCCGAGCCACACGCTGCCAACCGGTCGCGCTGGGCGCTTTTTTAGTGGTTTGCAAGCGACTGACTTTATTCGCCGCTCAAGCATCCTGCGCTACGATGCCCAGAGCCTGGCCAATGCTGCGCCAGTGGTCGAGACCTTCGCCCGCTTGGAGCAACTCGACGGCCACGGTCGCTCGCTGACGATTCGTTTATAGATCGAC
This sequence comes from Opitutia bacterium, assembly GCA_003503355.1. Lineage (GTDB taxonomy): Bacteria > Verrucomicrobiota > Verrucomicrobiia > Opitutales > Coraliomargaritaceae > Lentimonas. The sequence continues at coordinate 5,144 of DOCS01000206.1, read as the reverse complement.
GCCATGAAGAAACTGTTTGATGCCACCGCCCGTGCCTTGCCGCACGTTCAAGAGTTGCATGCCTACGTGCCCGGTGAGCAACCGCAGGGCGAAGGTTGGGTGAAACTCAATACGAATGAGAACCCGTACCCGCCGTCGCCGAAGGTCGGTGAAGCGGTGGCAGCCGAGGTGTCGCAACTGCGTCGCTATCCGGAGCCGATCAGTTTGGAGTTGCGCGGGGTGATCGGTCGCCGTTTTGGCCTGACTGCAAAGAACGTCATTATTGGTAATGGATCGGATAATATCCTAGATCTGATTACACGTTGCTATGTGTCCAAGGAGGGAGCCGGTCATACGGTGCCAAGCTATTCGCTCTATCCGGTGGTTGCCGGGATGTCGGGCAAGGGGATGATTGATGTGCCGTTCACGCGCTCGATGGAGCTGGATGTCGATGCGATGGTTGCTGCTAAGGCGCCAGTGTTTTTCTTGACCTCGCCGAATGCGCCTACCGGCGTGGCGTTCCCATTGTCAGCGATTGAAGCGGTGCTGCAGCGGATCGATGGTATTCTGGTGGTGGACGAAGCGTATGTTGATTTCGGCGGCGAGAGTGCGGTTGCATTGCTGCAGGACTACGAAAATCTGGTGGTGGTGCGCACGTTCTCGAAGTCTTACGGGCTGGCTGGCATGCGAGTCGGTTTCGGGGTGGCGAGCGAAGGTATTATCGCAATGCTCGATCGTGTGCGTGATGCTTACAATGTGGACCGGATCGCACAGGTTGCCGCGCAGGCCGCGTTTGAAGATGTCGCCTATTTCGAAGCGCAGCGCCAAAAAGTGATCGCCACGCGTGAGTCGACCCTCGGCCAACTCGATGCGCTCGGCTGGTTTACCTATCCTTCGGCTGCGAATTTACTGTTTACTGAACCGACCAATGCCGCAGGTGAGTCGGGCGCGATCGTCGCCGCTGCACTGTTTGAGCATTTGAAGCAGGCGCGTGTGTTGGTGCGCTATTTCCCAAACCATCCTTTAACTTGCTCTTTTATCCGTGTCAGCGTAGGAACTGACGCTGAAATGGAGGCTTTTTTAACCGCTGTCACATCATGGCTGAATCACGCATAGCAAAAATTACCCGCAACACGAAAGAGACGCAGATCCAAATGGAGCTGAATGTCGACGGCACCGGAGTGTCGGAGATCGACACCGGTATTCCGTTTTTCGACCACATGCTGACTCTGTTTGCCAAGCACGGTCTGTTTGACCTGAAGGTCCAAGCAACTGGCGATATCGATGTCGATTACCACCACATGGTGGAGGACACTGGCATCGTGTTGGGGCAGGCGCTCAAGCAGGCGCTCGGTGAGAAGCGCGGCATTCGTCGTTATGGCTTTTTCCTGTTGCCGATGGACGAGTCGCTGGCGCGCGTGGCGCTGGATCTTTCCAACCGACAGGCGTTTGTCTACAACGTCGACTACCGGTTTCCGATGGTACGCGATTTCAGTATCGTTTTGGTGAAGGAGTTCTTTCAGGCGTTCGCCAACGACGCCGCTTGCAATTTGCACATTCAGCTTGAATACGGCGAAGAGCCACACCACATCGCGGAAGCGATTTTCAAGGGCTTTGCACGTGCGCTGGATATGGCGACTACGATCGATCCTCGCCTCGAGGGCGCCTTGCCGTCGACCAAGGGAACGCTGTCGAAATAGTTCTGCGGGCGTTGTCTGCGTGGAGGGAAACGCTCCGTCGTTTCCGCGTCGGCGGATGTTTGCGTGATTCTTTGGCAATGGCGGCGCATTGCCCTCCAATGGGGCGTTGGCGGATGTTTGCGTGATTCTTTGGCAATGGCGGCGCATTGCCCTCCAATGGGGGCTTTGGCGGTTGGCATCTAAATCGCTCATCAACAGGACGAGTAGATTTTCCAACTCGTAAACCTTGGATGCTTGCATCCTGTGCCAGCATGATCATGGTCATACGTTCCTTATGAGTGTAGATTCCAATAATAATAAGCCGCGCCTAGCCGTCATCGACTACGGCATGGGCAACCTGCGCAGTGTGGTGCGGGCGTGGGAGCATGTTGGTGCCAATGCTTATTTGGTCACGCAGCCCGAGCAATTGGAAGGTGCGGACGCTGTGATTTTCCCGGGACAGGGAGCGATTGTTGATGCGATGCGGCTGCTGAAGGAAACCGGATTTGACGATGCGATTCGCGCATGGATCGCCGCCGATAAGCCGTTTTTCGGTATTTGCCTGGGCCTACAGGCCCTGTTTGAGTACTCCGAAGAAGGCGATTGCGCAGGACTGGGAGTCTTCAAGGGGCAGGTCCGCCGCTTCCGCATTGACCCATCGTTGAAGGTGCCGCATATGGGCTGGAACGCGGTGACATTTGACCGCGAAGATCCGCTGACAGCGGGGCTCCAGAGCGGCGAAGATCAATTTTATTTTGTGCATAGCTACTACATTGATCCCGAAGACAAGGGGCTCGCCCTGTTTGAATCGGACTACGGCGGTCGTTTTGTCTCCGGTATTCGATCCGGCAATTGCTATGCAACACAGTTTCACCCAGAAAAAAGTCAGGCCAAAGGATTGCTGCTCTATAGCAATTTCTTGAAGTCGTTGTAGCGCCTATTCTGAATTTACCTTTATACTAACTTAGTAAGAACTACTCACCAAATGGAAAACAGCGGCACTATTCGAATCGGCAATGAAAATTTCGACTTCCCTATTATCGAGGGAATCGAAGGAGAGCGAGCTCTCGATACCAGGACGCTACGCGCGAAGAGCGGCTGCATTACTTTCGATGAAGGTTACGGCAACACTGGTTCGTGCCTGAGTGAGATTAGCTTTATTAACGGTGAAAAGGGGATTCTTCGCCACCGTGGCTATCCAATCGAGCAACTGGCCGAGCATTCGAGTTTTCTTGAAACGGCCTACCTCGTCATCTACGGCCAGCTGCCGACTGCCGATAAGCTGGCAGCCTTTTGTGCAGAGGTGAGGAACCATTCTTCGATTCACACTGGCATGCGTCACCATTTCGAAGGGTTTCCGAGCAATGCACATCCGATGGCAATCTTGTCTTCGATGCTCAATTCGCTGGGTGCTTACTACCCTGAAATGTCGTCAAACAACCGGGAGCAAGATCTCGCTCATTTTGACGAATCCGCTGCGCTGCTCATTTCCAAGGTGCGCACCATTGCGGCGATGACCTTCCGGATGAAGCAGGGCTTGCCCTTTGTCTTCCCCGATCACAGCCGCCGTTATGCCGAGAACTTCTTGCACATGATGTTCTCTGAGCCGTATAACGACTACCAAGACACTTCCGGTGCATCAAATGCGCTGGATCTCTTCCTTCTCCTACATGCAGATCATGAGCAGAATTGCTCGACTTCGACGGTCCGCATGGTCGCTTCCGGCGGTGCGAATCTGTTTGCATCGGTTTCTGCCGGTGTGTGCGCGTTGTGGGGCCCTTCGCATGGTGGTGCCAACATGGCCGTGATTAAGATGCTCGAAGAGATTCATGCTGCGGGTGACGATGGTTCGCGCTTTATTAAAGATGCGAAAGAAGGTAAAGCGAAGCTGATGGGCTTTGGTCACCGCGTGTATAAGAATTACGATCCGCGGGCGAAGATTCTCGGCAAGAGTTCCGAGCGTGTGCTGGAAGGACTGGGAATTAATGATCCGCTGCTCGATATTGCCAAGCATCTTGAACGCGCTGCCCTCGAAGACGAGTATTTCGTTAAGCGTAAGCTCTACCCGAACGTCGACTTCTACAGTGGCATCCTGCTCAAGGCGATTGGGATTCCCGTCGAGATGTTTACCGTGATGTTTGCGATCGGGCGCATGCCGGGCTGGATTGCCAATTGGAAGGAAATTGCGGAAAATTCTAAGAGCCGCATCCACCGCCCGCGTCAGGTGTATACTGGCTCCGCGATCCGTGATTACCTAAAGGTTGACGAGCGCTAGATCGATTTTTTATTAAGCCCCATTGTGTGAATCTGCGCGATGGGGCTTTTTTAGTGTGAGTCATTGTCACTTGCTCGTGGACTGCCAACCGCAAGGCTGTCGCTGTTATGAGCACCTTATTGAAGCAGTGGAGATCGATGCCGAAGGTAAATGTGAGGCGATCAATCAAGAGCGGCTGCAGCAGTTCCTGCTGGAAGGCGTTGTGCTGGACGCAAGCTTAGGTCCACGTCGAGGGACCCTGTTGGGGTGCGTTCTCGTGGCACGAAGTGAGGGGTTGGTCCGCAGGGCGGTGCATTGGCCCTTGTTGCCCAAGCCGTATTCGATTCATTAATCGAGGCGCGCGGCTGTGTGATGATCCGCTGTGCGGAGGGGATGGTTGGATCACCCGAATGTGAAGTTGAACATGTGGTGATGGTCGAGGCCTCGACCATCACCAATGGCCTAATCCGCTAATCGGCATTGTGCCGAGTTAGGGTGTTTGTGCCTAAGGCAGGCTGCCACGAGGTGGTCAGCCTGCTAAAAGCAGTCAGGGAAGCTGGATTGGGGAGATATGTAAGTGCGGTTCGGGGGTGGGGAGGAGGTTTAATTCCTCATGCCTCGCCCGATCTCGATAAATACGATTGTCCCGGCCTCTGGCTTATGCCTTCGCGTTTTGGTAGTTCGCTTCTGCAGCGTCCCAATCGACGACATTCCAAAATGCGGCGATGTAGCTGGGGCGCATGTTTTGATATTTGAGGTAGTAAGCGTGCTCCCAGACGTCGAGTGCGATTACTGGCTTACCTTCCACGTCAGCCACACCCTGCATGCAGGGGCTGTCTTGGTTTGGAGTGGAAGTCACTGCCAGGCTGCCATCGGCTTTGACGACGAGCCATGCCCAGCCGCTGCCGAAACGTGTCGCGCCCGCCTTAGCGAACGCTTCCTTGAATGCCTCTAAGCCACCGAGTTCGGCTTCGATTGCAGAAGCGAGGTCGCCTTTGGGTGCGCCGCCGCCGTTCGGGCTGATGGTTTTCCAGAAGAAGCTGTGGTTGGCGTGACCGCCACCGTTGTTGCGCACCGCACCGCGGATGTTTTCAGGGATCGCAGAAAGATCGGAAACGAGCTCGCAGACTGATTTGCCTTCAAGGTCGGTGCCTGCCAGTGCTGCATTTACATTGGTGATGTATGCATTGTGGTGCTTGCTGTGGTGGATTTCCATTGTGCGAGCGTCGATG
>DOCS01000021.1:4860-5483 GCA_003503355.1 Opitutia bacterium | reverse complement strand
GCGGGTCATCACGGCGAGGCCGGGCGCGATGATGCCACCTTCGTAGCCCGCACTGGTGATGATGTCGAACGTGACGGCGGTCCCCATGTCGAGGATGATCGCTGGCACGCCGTGGTATTCCTGCACGGCGATGGCGTTGGCGATGCGGTCTTGGCCGATTTCCGCTGGCCGTGGATAGGCGAGTTGCAGTCCACGGCAGCTCTCGTGTGTCAGGTGCAAGATCGGCAGGCCAAAGCGCTCGACGCTGGCTTGTAGGTTGGCGTTGATGCCGGGCACGACTGAACAAAAGGAGATGCCGGATACGTTTGCCAATAGCGGTGCTATTTCGTCGGCAAAGGCAGCGGACGGGCCGTCTCGAAAAGTACGGGTAGGGAAATGCCCAGTGCGTGTGACTGCTTGCCCGTCTACGATTCCGTAGTGGGTGCTGGTGTTCCCGACGTCGATGCTTAAAATTTTCATAGTAATCAGGAGTTAGAATTTAGGAGTTAGTTACAGTCATATCCGCTTCTGACTCCTAACTGCTTAATTCTTTTTTAAAGTCACATCGCCGGCACGGACGGTTTGGATCGTTCCATCGGGCGCTTGCAGGAGTAGGGCACCAGAGGCGTCGATGCCGCTGGCGA
>DOCS01000021.1:0-4798 GCA_003503355.1 Opitutia bacterium | reverse complement strand
GGCGCCCACGCTTCGGGCAGGCTTTCTGTGGTGTTGTCTTTAATACAAATCGTATAGGCGCGAGTGATGGCTTGCACGACGCTGGCGGTGACTGCGTTGAACGCGAGTTCCTCGCCGTTGACGGCATAGAGGCTGGTGGCAATCGATCTGAGTTCTTTGGGGAAATTGTTCGGGTTGCTGTTCAAGTTGATGCCGATGCCGAAAACGATACTCCGCAGGCAATCGGCATCCATTTTCGCTTCGGTGAGCATGCCGGCAAATTTACGCCCGCCGCAATGCAGGTCGTTGGGCCATTTGATTTGTAGTTGGGTATTGGGGACGAACTGTTGCAAGGCGCGGCAAATGGTGATGCCTGCCCACAGGGTGAAGTGCTGTAACTGCTGCGGCGGAATGTTGGGCTCGAACAGGACCGAGAGGTATAAATTGTCTGCCGAGGCGCTATACCACTCGCGGCCGAGCCGCCCGCGTCCTTTGGTCTGGCAGCTGGAGGCAATTGCGAACGGGCTTGGACGCTCATACGTGATCTGGCGTTCTGCTTCGCTGTTGGTGCTGTCGATCACCGGGAAATACAGCACGTCCATGTCGGTGGATTTTTTTTCCAAATAATAGCGGATGAGTGCTGGATGCAGGACCTGGGGTTCTTTGATGATGCGGTAGCCACGGCTGCGTACCGCTTCGAAATCGAAACCTTGTTCTCTAAGTTTTTCGAGCTTTCCCCACACCGCGGGGCGCGATACGCCTAGTTGCTCCGCGAGCCGACTGCCCGACACAAAGACGTCCGGTGCGTCGAGTAAGCTTTGCAGTATCAAGAACTCATGCTCGCTGCTGGTGACTTCGGAGTATTCGGTATCGGTGTGCGGCATCGGCAGGGGTTGGGCTTGTAGCGAATGAATGACAGGTCAGCACACAGACAGGCAAGTCTGTGTAATGGTTTATTGCCAGTCCAGACCGATGTCTTTCCAGGTGCTTTGGTGCACGGGCGCGCCAGTGGAGATGAAGTCGAGCCCGAGGCTGCCGAGCGCGGCAAGGCTGTCGATTTGAATGCCGCCACTGGCTTCGGTGCAGGCGCGGCCGTCGATCAGAGCGATGGCTGTTTTGAGGTCTTCGGTGGCAAAATTATCCAGCAAAATGATGTCGGCTCCCGCTGCAATGACGGGTGGAATTTGCTCGAGCGTGTCGACTTCGACTTCAATTGGCAGGTCGGCGCAAGCACTGCGGGCGAGACGGACAGTATCGGTCAGGCGGTCGCCCCCGGTTGCGCCAGCCACGGCGAGGTGGTTGTCTTTCAACATGACGCGGTCAAACAGCCCAATGCGGTGATTGTAGCCACCACCGCAGGCAAAGGCGTATTTTTGCAGCACGCGGTAGCCGGGCAGCGTCTTGCGCGTATCGAGCAGCACGGTATCGCTGCCTTGCAGTGCAGCGACGTAGTGGCGAGTTTCCGTGGCAATGCCTGACAGGTGCTGCAAAAAGTTGAGTAAAATGCGCTCCGCTTGCAGCAGGGGCCCGGATGGACCGCTGAGTGTGCCGAGTACATCGCCAGTGGCGACACGGCCGCCATCCTGAATGTTGGCTTCAAAATGGCACCCTTCGCCGTAAGCGTTGAGCGCAAGCTGCACTAGTCCCAGTCCGCAAACCACCATCGGTTCGCGGGCGGTGAGCAGCGCCTTGCCTGTGGCACCTTCGGGCATCAGCGCAGTGGTGACATCGCCGAGACGCTCGGGGCGGGTGGCGAGGCCGGCACCCGCGAGGTCCTCGATTTTAGCCAAGCCGACGAGTTGACGTAAATAGTCGGCGTCGAGATCGGTCCAGTTGAGTTGGCTCAGCAGTGTGTCGCGGGTGAATTTATTTTCGGTGCTCATGTAGTTAATCGAACGATTGAATATGAGATACTTTTCCGCTCTGGCGGTCGAATACAATTCGTTTTAACAAGCGCGTACGATCGGGACTGGCGCGCACGCCGATGCCCGTACCAATGCTGCCGCTGCTGCTGGCACCGATTCCCAGCCCAAAGCTGGGCTTGAACTCGCGATATTCCCATGCGATTTCTTTGCCCGCTGCACTGGCGTTGGTGCTCTCACGACTCGGTTTTCCGAGGGCCATGCGGACTTGATCCTGATCGAAACCGAAGTTAATTTGCCCCATGCGGATCAGTTTTCGCTCGGTTGGGGTGTAGGTATTAAACAGGGCTTCCTGATTGCTAATGCGCTGGTTGGTGGTGGAGCAGGCGCTGAGCAAGGCGATGGTCAGCGCACAGATAAAGGGGGTGATTTTCATGGTCGGGGTCTGGAAGCATGCGGAGTTTAAGCAAAGTGAGTCAGCCTATCGTATCGATGCAGTTGCTCCAGCATAATCCTGAATTCGCCCGTCAAAGCTGCGGATCCAGGTGAATCACTGGGCGACGTGGTTGTTTTAGCTAATATCGCCGCGGATGGGGCGGTACTGTTGCCATTCTGCTGCTTGAGTTTGCTCCAACTCGCTTGCATTCTATTCGTTTTAAAAGGCACTCGCACCTTGGTACAGCTTGTGCTTAGGAATCTGGCATGCTTTTGGAAATTGCTTTTGTTGTCGCGCTGGCGGTTGGGGTGCCCGCGCTCTTTTGGATAATGGTGCGTCACTCGTCTGAGAAAATCGTCCACCAGTATCGCGAGATGGGACAGCATTTTAAGGTCGAGCTGACGGAGCCCGAAGCACAGCTCGGCGGCTTTGTGCGCTCAGAACCTTTTATTCACGGGGTGTATCGTCGCCGTGAAATGTCGATTTCGGTGCCGGGCAAGGGGTTGCAGAACACGCGTCAGATCGAGACGATTTTAAAGGTCGAAGCGCTCGAGAAGTCGTTTAACTGGCAAATGACCGCTACTGGTTTACTCGGGGGCTTGCGGCAGCGCGATAGTGGCAATAAAGTGCGCTGGGTGAGTGGCGACCGCGCATTTGATGCGGCGGTCGATGTGCGCACTAACGATGACGATCGTTTGCTGCGCATGTTTGATGCGAACCGACGGGCGACGGTCATCGCTATTTTGAAAGGTTCCAAAGGGACTCTCGCGCTGCGAGACGGTGTGCTGTCTTTCGCTGAATTTGGTTTGATCGCGGACGATCGGAAGCGCGAACGCTTCGAGCAAATTGCGGAAGTGCTTTGTGATTTGGCGGAAATTGTGGAGGTTAATTAAGTTCTGGATCCGTTTTGATACGGAAACAGAACCAATCTTGGAATAAATACCTCTTTTAATTGTCTGTTCTATTATGAAAAATTTACTACCTACATTTTCGGCGTTGTTGATCGCTGGCATCGTCAGCGCTCAACCGGCGATTACCGTATACAACAAAAATTTCGGTGTCGTGCGTGATACGGTGGCACTCGATTTGCCCAGCGGTATTAGCGCTGTTAGCTACAGTGGGGTGACGGCACAACTCGAACCGGAATCAGTCATCCTGCGGGATCCCTCCGGCAAGATTGATCTCAGTGTGGTCGAGCAGAGTTACCGCGCCGATCCGGTCGATCAAATGCGCCTGCTGCAGATGTTTGAGGGGCAGACGATTCGCTTTTTAAAAGTGGTCGACGGCAAAGAGGTGATCGAAATAGGTAAAATTATTCGCGCGCCGTCGCAGGTGATGACCACCAATCAGTATGGGAATCCGCAACAGAAGCGCCTCGAGCCGATCATTGAGGTCGATGGCGAGCTGCAGACGCGGCTGCCCGGCGTGCCGTTGTTCCCTAGCCTAGGCGATGATTCAGTGCTTAAGCCGACGTTGACATGGAAATTGTTTGCCGATCAGCAGGCGTCATTTGATGCGCAGCTCAGTTATCTGACCAATGGGCTGTCGTGGAAGTCGGACTACAATTTGGTACTGCCGGAAACGAGCGACACAGTGACGTTGACCGGTTGGGTTTCGATTGAAAACACCACGGGCAAGACATTTGAACAGGCAAAAATCAAGCTGATTGCCGGCGACGTCAACAAGGTCGAGCCGCAGCGGAATGTGAGGCGCGAAAAAGTCTATGCGATGGCGATGGCAGATCGTGACGCGGCACCGAAAGTCGAAGAAAAGAAGTTCGACGAGTTCCATATGTACAGCCTGCCGTTGCCGACGACCTTGCGCGATCAAGAGACCAAGCAGGTCGAGTTCGTCCGCGCCGCAGCTGTGCAGACCACCAAGCGTTATGTGTATGACGGCGCGAATCTTCCCAGTAACTGGCGCTTCTACGGCGGGGTGAATAACAATCAAAGTTACGGGCAAAATGCCAATCCGGACATTGCCATCTATCGCGAGTTTGAGAACCTCGATGCCAACGGCCTCGGTGTGCCACTGCCTGCAGGACGAATGCGCTTTTACCGAATGGATGACGACGGTCAGCTGGAATTTACCGGAGAAAACACAATCGACCATACGCCGAAGGACGAAACGATCCGTGTTTATTTAGGCAATGCCTTTGACCTGATCGGCGAGCGCACGCGCACCGCACTGTATACGCACCCGAGCCGCGACCTGATTCGTGAGACTTTTGAGGTCGAGATTCGCAACCGCAGCGAAGAATTAGTGACAGTACAAGTGGTCGAGCACCTGTACCGCTGGTCGAATTGGGAGATCCAGAAGCCAAGTCACCAGTTTGCAAAGACCGACGCCCAGACGGTCGAGTTTCCGGTCACGGTCAAGCCGAACGGCACGCAGACCGTGACGTACACGGTCGAGTATACCTGGTAGGGGCGGAGTGTTGAACGGGGGACGTTTTACGCCTCTTATTCCACGCGTCTTTCGTAGCGACTGGCTTCACGCCAGGACTCAGCGGCAGCCCGTC
>DOCS01000086.1 GCA_003503355.1 Opitutia bacterium | reverse complement strand
GAAGTTTACCTTGAAATTGCCGTGCGAGCCTAGTATCTAAGCGCTTCAGTTTAATCGCCTGAATCTTTGAAGGCACGGACTACAGAGCTCCGTCGCTTCGCGTTCGCCCCAAACGTGGAAGCCGTTCTGCATTAGTTATTCAATGAATTTTGATCAAATCATATATTTTGTTATTGGGGCTGTTCTCGGTCTCGCGGTCTATTGGGTGGTCATTAAGCGTCGTCTGCAACGACGTGAGGAGGCGCATCGCCAGCAGATGGATGTCGATGCGCGCGAGGCGCAGTTGAGCATTCGTGAGGAGCAGGCCGAGCTAGAGCTGACGTTTCAACGCAAACAAGTCGACTCGGAGCGGACGCTTGCCACGCAGAAAGACGAACTGGACGCCCGTGTTAGAGAGTTGAGTCGTTCGACGGAACGTCTTGAAGAGAAAGCGGCGAAGCTGGATGCCAAAGATAAAGAACTTTCGCGTGGGCAACGATTACTCGAAGACACTGAACATGAAGCGGAGAAGACCCGCCGCTTATACCGATTAAAGTTACATCAAATTTCTCAAATGAATCAGGAGGAAGCGCGTCAGTTGCTGATCGCTGCCACCGAGCGCGAGTGTGAGAAAGAGGTGCGCGACCTGCGCCAGAGTTTGCTGAAACGCTCCGATGCAGAAATCGCTGCGGAGAGTCGCCGTGTTTTATTGGCCGCCATGCAGCGGATTACCAGTCAGCCGATGAATGATGCCACGGCGACGGTAGTGGCGCTGCCGAGCGAGGAAATGAAAGGGCGCATCATTGGCCGTGAAGGTCGCAATATTCGCACCTTTGAGCACGCCACCGGCACCACGCTGATGATCGACGAAACGCCGGACTCGGTGCTGATTTCCTGTTTTGACCCGGTGCGCCGTGAGATTGCCCGTATCGCGTTGGAAGCGCTGTTGCGTGATGGTCGTATTCACCCCGCCAGTATCGAGGAAGAGGTGTGCAATGCCGACGAGGCGATGCAAGCGAATGTGATTGAGCTGGGGGAAGGGGCACTGCGCAAATTACGCCTGACGGATGTGCATCCGGAGGTCGTGGCGTTGCTCGGCAAATTGCACTACCGGCTGTCGAATAATCAAAATACGCTCGCGCACTCGGTGGAGGTGGCGAATTTGTGCGCCTTAATTGCTTCGGAGATCGGCCTCGATCCGGTCATTGCGAAGCGTGCCGGCTTGTTTCATGACTTGGGCAAAGCGGCGGACGAGGGCTATGAAGGGAGCCACGCCATCGTGGGTGCCGATATTATCAAGCAGCACGGAGAAGACCCTCGTGTGGTGAATGCCGCTGCGGCGCACCATCGGGAAGTGCCCGCTGAGAGTTTTTATGCTGGGCTGGTGATGGTGGCCGATTCGTTGTCTGCGGTCCGTCCCGGTGCACGTGCATCGTCTATCGACGGATTTATTCAACGCGTGCGTAGCATTGAGGAGATTGCCAGACAGGAGCGCGGCGTGTCGGATGCCTATGCGATTCAGGCGGGGCGTGAAGTGCGCGTGATTGTCGAGCCGTTGAAGGTCGATGAAGATGAGGCGCGCAAAACCGCCTTGCGGATTCGTGAGCGCATTGAGGATGAGTTGAATTATCCCGGGGCGATTGAAATCACTGTCATTCGTGAGCAACGCTTTAGCGAAACCGCCGTTTAATTTTAAGCCGCGTGCTGCGTTGGAAGAAGTCGATGCCCTTGAGGATTCGGTGACTGCAGTGTCGGCCTGCCCTGAGGTCGCCTCGTTGACGAGTGGCGAGCGCCCCGGATTTCTAGCGGCCTACTGCGGTTCGGAGTCGGTCTAGGCTTTCGCTAAGGCCGCCGCTGCGGCTACGTGTTTTCCATAGCCGTGCAAAGCGTTCAAGGAGTTGGTCCCGCTGTTCGGCAACGAATGGCCCTGACGCGCCTTCAGCGTGTAGGCGCAGGCAACGTTGCGCTGCTGTACGATTGAGTGCCACGCCCAGTTCGATTTCGGGGTCGAGCCCCTCGGTTTTAATGTGATCCAGCGCCTCGATGACTTTCTGGAGCGCCTCGGGGTTGGTTGTGTGCCACAGTTCGGCCAGTTCGGCATCGGTGGCAAACAGCGCGGTGTGCAGGAAACTGCTCGGCGGCGCGGGTTGAGGCAGCAGCGCATCGATCTCGCCGAGTGCGCAAATCGCCGCGCCATGGCCTTTAGCTGCGTTGGGGTAAAACAGCGTGTCGATCTGCGCGGGAAGTTGGGCTGTGGAGAGGGGGCAGCCCCATGCGGCTTGTGCGGCCAGTATTAGCGACGGAAACAGAGTGGGCCAGGGCTGATGGTGGCCGTTGTCGCCCCATGCGGTGAGCAACAGCCCGCGCGCGCCGTGGGTTAGGCCGGCTTGCGCGGCGCGCTCGATATTGGCCCGCGCCACGTCGAGCCGTCCGCCAAAGCTGTTCCAGTTGCCCGCGCCTGGGGCTACATAGAAATGTTGCCGAAAGCCCGCATCTGCGACGATTCGGCAGTGCGCGTCAAACGGCGAGTCCGCGTCGTAGCCCCAGATGACCGGCGTCACGTGCTTCGGTAGCGCAGGCACTAGATCTGGGCGTTCCAATATGATATCGGCCCAGAATTGCGCTTGATGGTCGTGTTGCTCTGCGAGCGCAAACAAGCGGTTCAGGAATTCCAAGTAGACCGCATGTTTGCCCTCGCGCGCGACGCGTTGCTTGCTTTGCCCCTGGCCGAGCTCCCAAGGCTCATCGCCGCCGATATGGAGGCTGCGGGACGTGAAGTGCGGCAGCAGTTCGGTGTACAGGGTGTCGACGAAGGTCGCGCTTTCGGCGGTGGGGGCGAGTGTGCCGCCGAACGTGCGCCAGCCAGCGATGGGGTGCTCGAAGCCGTCCGGGCATTCCGCCAAATGCTTGTAGTCCTCGTGTCGCAGCCAGCGTTCCATGTGGCCGAAAGAGTTTTGGTTTGGCACCAATTCGATACCGCGCTCCGTGCAATAGCGGTCGATCTCGCAGATTTCCTCCGCAGTCATCGGCGAGGCGTGTTGCCAGACGGTTGCATGGTCCTGATACGCGAAGGTATGTTCGGTGTAGAGTTGCAGCTCGTTGTAGCGCAGCAGCGCAAGCGCATCGATTAAGGTTTTGAGCCACGCCGTCGTCGGCACTCGGTTGCGACTGATGTCGAGCATCAAGCCACGCCGTTCAAAGTCGGGCTGAGTTGTCGCGTGTTCAAAAATGCTGCTGCATGAGGAAGCCATGCCTGTCACTACAACGCAGCATAGTCGCTCCTGTCCATCTCAACCGAATCTAAGTGTTTACGGCAATTGTGGGGCCTATTTC
>DOCS01000199.1 GCA_003503355.1 Opitutia bacterium | reverse complement strand
CATCTCGACATAGCCGCCAACACTCTTAGATCCGGCAGCAAATACAATAAAGGTACTCGCCATTGATGTGATGACAATCGCCGACAGCGTCACAGACACAATCAACTCAACCATAGTGAACCCCCGGGCCCCTACTTTTTTTCGGTTTGTTATCATCGATTAGATCGTACGGTAATAATAATCATTCACGCCCCCTTTAGTAAAAAAAGTCTGACTCTTTACAGTCACCACACGCTGATTTTGATTCGTATAGGTCACCGACAATTCAACGCGCGCCAAATCACTTTCCTCGACGATAATCTCACGTACAACTGCATAAGCGTCATAAGCTGAAGTGCCGAACTCAGTCTGAATATCGACCTCGGCCTGCTGTGGCAGCTCCTGAAATTCTACCCATGACAAGGTGCGCAAGCGTTCAAATTCACTCTGCAAGATCTGGGAGACTCGAGTGTGATGACGGGATAAACCGATCAAATCAAATCCGCGACTAACCCCGACCAAGCCCCCAGCGATGACCATAGTAAAAATCGCCATGGCTACAATGACCTCAACCAAGGTGAAACCATCACTGCGACTCCGTTGAAAAACCATGCCTATAACATACCAACCACAGTTACCCATTCAACCTATATATACAGAAAACCGACGAATAAACGAATATTTTACTGAGCCCGAAAATCAGAAAACTCAACACAACACGACGCAATCGAATATAATTCGATTGCGAATGAAGTCAGATCGAGGAAATGGAACACATCGGACAGACCATCGCTCCTGCCATGACTCACTAGACTTCATCAAAGCTAAAGTGCTGATTTCGACTCTACTTTCCCAACAACAATAGCCGACACCGCCACCAATACTTCTTTACGCTTGGTAGAACTCGAGAAATATCTAACAAAGCTATTAGGAATTTCCCACGGCATCAGTAAGGCGGCCGTCATCAATCATCATATTCAAATTTAATGTCACCGCAAAAACTCATTTCATGGAACGTCAACGGACTCAGAGCTGCCCTCAAGAAAGGGTTCGAAGCCTTTCTTGAGAGCGAACAACCAGACGTCCTCTGCTTGCAGGAAACCAAGATTTCCAGCGATCTCGTCGACAACTTCGCCTTTCTCGGCTACCCGCACGCCTATTGGAACTGCGCGGCAAAGAAAGGCTACTCCGGCACGGCCATTCTGAGCAAAACCCCGCCGCGCTCCGTTCAATATGGATTGGGGATCGAAAAACACGACAACGAGGGTCGTGTCATCAGCGCTGAATTTGACGACTATTTCCTCGTCACCGTTTATACGCCAAATGCTCAGGGCCACGACGAGAATAAGCGCCCACGCCGTCTCGACTACCGCACCAAAGAGTGGGATGTCGACTTCCTCGCCCACGTCAAAGCACTCGAAGCGACCAAGCCCGTGGTTTTCTGTGGCGATCTTAACGTCGCCCACCAAGAGATCGACCTGACCAACCCAAAGCCAAACCGCAAAAACGCTGGCTTTACCGACGAAGAACGCGCCCGTTTCGACGCCATCCTTGAAGCGGACTTCGTTGATAGTTTCCGTCACCTGTACCCGGACGCGACCGAACGCTACAGTTGGTGGTCGTATCGAGCAGGAGCCCGCAAGCGAAACATTGGCTGGCGGTTGGACTACTTTTGCACCTCCAAGATACTGGTGGAGCAATTCGCCGATGCGCGGATACTGGATCAAGTCGAAGGCAGCGACCACTGCCCGGTCAGTCTCGAGCTTAAGTAGACCCACCCCACGCGCACACACACATGTTAACGGCTCACACTGAGGTTGATCGCATCGACCATTTAGGCGAAATTGCGCTGATAAAAAAAATCGGTGCTTGGCTCGGTCCAGTCAATCCGCCCGCACCCGCGGGCATCGGCGATGATTGTGCGGTGCTCGAACCTCCGGTCGGCGCAAAGCAAATTATTACCACCGACACCGTCAGCTATGGACAACATTTCGACGACAGTGTGTCGGCTGAAGACGCGGGTGCTAAACTGATCAAGCGCAACCTCAGCGACATCGCTGCCATGGGCGGCACCCCGGGCCCAGCGGTCCTTGCCCTACTCTGTGGGCCGGATGTATCGATCAAATGGATGGCAGGATTTTTCAACGGTGTCCGTCTCGAGTGCCAGCGCCACAACGTGCAATTGGTCGGCGGCGATGTCAGCAGTCTCCCCGAAGGCAATTTCTCAGCGGTACTCACGCTGACCGGCAGCGCCGTCGCCCCCAAGCTACGACACGGTGCACAGCTCGGCGACTACATCTATGTCACCGGCACACTCGGCGGCAGCATACTCAAAAAACACTACGCTTTCGCACCACGCCTCGCCGAAGGACAATGGCTGGCCACACACTCAGGCTGCCACGCGATGATGGACCTTACCGACGGCCTGGCCAAAGATCTGCAATCGATTCTCCACGTCGACTTTTCCGCGTCACTGAATCTGGCTGCGATCCCAATTTCGAACGCGGCCCGGGCATGTGCTCAAAAATCGGGGCGCGCCGTGCTCGACCACGCCTTCTGCGATGGCGAAGACTACGAACTCTTGTTCACCCTCGATGCCGACGAAAACCTGAAAACCTTCGAAGCAGACTGGGCAAAGCATTTCCCAGACGTCGAACTCAGTTGTATCGGCCACATTCAACCAGCCGCTCCGATCGGCCGCTTAATCGATGCCGAGACAAACACAGCCTTGCCATGGACGCACGGATTTGAGCATTTGAGATCTTCATGAGCCTGTCCGCATCCAACCTCCTCCAACAACTCCGAGAAGGGGTCGTCTCCAAATCCGCCGACGAAACCGAACAGATCGCACGCGCCTTCGCGGCGCTGGTGCCGGAAAACCAAGTGCTCGCCTTTCACGGTGACCTCGGCGCAGGCAAAACCACCTTTATCCGTGGCCTCGCACGCGCGTGGGATATTGTTGAGCCGGTCACCAGCCCGACCTTCAATCTGTACACACTTTATCAAGGTAGTCGCCAATTGGTGCACCTGGATGCGTATCGCCTCGGATCCGGCGCCGACCTGGACGCGCTAATGATCGACGACTTTCTCGCGCCACCCTGGTGCCTCGCGGTCGAATGGCCGGAGCGCATCGCCGACGGCTTGCCCGATGACGCTTGGCACCTGTATCTCGACATTGACGCGACGACCGCGCACCGCATCCGTCTGGGCTAGCGTTTTACCCGACGTCGCAAAAACCGTCTCGCCTCAGCAAACACGAACTTCGCCCTTTGAGCCGAGACTTGCGGCCCAAAACGCAACGCTTCCAGCTCGGCGCAAAGCTTTCGGCATCGCTTCACCTGCGCCACATCGCCAGCCTTGAGCAGCTGCTCCTTGCCCCGGACGCGACGCAAATAGCGCGTCGCCTGTCGACGCACCAGATCCAACACCTGGGGGCGTTTCAATAAGCGAAACAGCAAGTTCAGCAACCAGTAGCGGGCGCACCAGCAATAAAAAGCACTCAGACCGACACCGGCTGCCAGGGCGCCTCGAATCAAATTTCCGCGACTCAACGGCTGCGCAAACCACCCGCGTATCTGTGCACCGAAGCGGCGCAAGTGCGCTGTTATCTCTTTCAGGAACGCATCGCCAGTATCCATCATCGTCGTCGCCATTTCAAGCTGATCCATCTGATCGAAATTAACAATACGCCGATACCACTGCATTCGCAGACTATCGAGCCAAGCAGTCCACCCCGACTCGAAGCCGAAATTGGCGGGCATACTCACATCCGGATCAATCGGGCTGTCACCGGGCGTGGGATCGACTCGCAACCATTCTTGCGACTGCGCATCATAGATTTCAACCCATGCATGCGCATCACTGTTACGCACCACAAAAAACGCCTCGACAGTATTCCAGCCGCCACCGACAAAGCCCACCACCATGCGCGCCGGATAGCCCGCGTCACGTGCCAGCAGCACAAATGAAGCGGCAAACAGCTCGCAATGCCCGCGGCTCCCATTCGTCAGCCAACCGACAACGGGGTCGCCCCGCCCGTCCGTTCCATTCGGGCTCAGCGAATAGCGGAAGTTTTGCCGCAAATAATTAGTGACGAGCTGACTGTAGTGCGCCGCACTCATATCGCTCTCCGCACCGATCAAGTCACGGTTCAAGTGTTGCAAGCGCGCACGATCGCCAGCGTCTATTGCCAGCTCCAAAGCGGTGAATGGGTAAACAGCGCCAGCGTCCCCGGGCATTTCAGCAGCTCCGCTGTTGCTCGAATACGCGTCAATCTCGGCCTGCGCAGCGGGTGCGCGTGCGGCCCATTGTAAGTCTTCGACTTGGTACGAAAAAACGCTTTGCTGGACGGAATCGAGACTGACCAAATGCAGATCAGGCTGCCACTCCACATCCTGAATCGCAGTGAAACGCAGCGCATGAAACGCACCGGGTAAGGGAAGATAGCGGCTCACCCCACCCTCGAAATAAAAGGTCCAGTATGCAGCCTTGCGCTGCTTGGTCGGCACTTCCCACCCCGCCCAAGCAGGCAGTTCCCGTCGCTTGGCATATTCTCGAAACGGGCGTCCCTGCAACGCTTCCGAAAGGCCAAAAGCTCCGGAGCGGTATTGATCCAACACCAGCATACGCCAATAGGGAGTGGACTCCAGCGCATCCAAAGACGGCACATCGATCCGCAGTGCGACGCTACGATCCTCGCCAATCGCCGAAACGGAGCCCAACTCAACGTATTCACTCAATCCGGAGCGTGGCTTGGTTTGTATCTGCAAAAACGGAATCGCTTGCTCCAGATTGAAGCGCGGCATCAGCACAAACAGCGTCATTGAGATGCCGACCACCACAGCAAACAACACGCCCCCCAGCGCCAGCACACGCAGGTCAACGACCCACCAGACCCGCCGCGCAAGGCGTCGCCAACTGAACTGCTGCCATGACGGCTGAAAGCCGGCCACCTCTGGCCCCTGGTCCAATAGGCAAATCACAAACAGTAACGCCATCGCCGCCGGCGTGAATAGCAGGATTTGTACTGCAAACAGTAGCGACACCGTCAATGCGCCCGCGACCACCACGCATAACAAACACAGCAACAGCAATTGCAGATCCTCACGGCGCCGACGCGGCGCAAAAATGCGATAAACCAACAACAGAACCACCATGCGCATTAATGGCGGCAAGAAGTTGGGCAGGTTCAACGCAAAGTCCGCCAATATGACCAGAAGCATCACGGGACCCACCAAGCGCCAGGCAGAGGTGGGAATCGCGACCACCCTCCTGGGTTGCAGAAAGGCGCCGCAGACAGCCATCGCCCCCAGCAGCAGCAACCAGTCGCTCTGCAGATCCAGAGCACTCATGGCCCACAACGCCAGGAGCGTTAACCACGCTCCAATCAACCACTTCAGTTGATGTAAATCCTCAGTGGTGAGCCTGACCTGCTTGATTCGCTTCGACATAAATCGCTATCCCACTCTCCCCGCATGGACGAAAGGTGATTCGGTTGGAACGTAGCCCCGAGATCGGCGCCATCCTCTTGGGCTGTCGCTTAAGAAGAGCCAGTAGATCAAAAAAATTATGCAGCTCGTGAAGACTGCGCACCGCCATCGCGTCAGCGTCTCCGATCGTCACCGACTCCAAGCGCCCTTGTTGGAAAAGATCCTCCGCCAGCGAACCGACCAGCGAGCAGAGCGTCTCGAACTGCGCGCCACTCCAGCGTGCCGCGTCAGGATCTAGATAGAGATGATAGCCGCGCTCCCCCTCTTGGGCGAGCTGCCGGATCATCAGCTTGCCCAAACGGGCCGTTGCCTTCCAGTGCACCAGACGCGGTGCATCGCCTCGCTCATAAGGTCGGACATTGAGTAAATCATTTCCCAGCCCCGCATTGCGCCGGGAAATTCCAGATGCGATACGCTGACCGCCCGGCGAAGCTTGAAACGTATAGTCGATGCGGGCCGGCCACACCAACACCGACTGCTCCGATGAGGCACCCAGCGTTTTCCGCAAAAAACCAAATGGAAAATGCGACTCGACCCCCGACAAACGTACTTCAAAGCGACCTCGCTGCTGTGGCATGAAGGAGCACGCCAACTTCGCTGTTTCGCCAGCGCCCAGCGCCTGCGGCATATAGACTCGCTCCTCTGTATTAGGCAGTACGGTCTCAATCCGAAAACAAACACACAGGGTCGGAAACAATGCCTTGCTGTTGGTCAAATCCACTTCCGCCGTGCCGACTTCGCCGACTTTTAAATGCGCTGGGGCCTGCAGTGTCCATGTGAGCTTCCTGAAATTGATGAAGGACAGGATACCACTCAGCACCAAGCTGCTGAGTAATAGTGACAGAGCCAAAAACAAAATATTACTAGCGGTATTGTATGCCGCGAAACCGAGCCCTAAAGCCACCAAGATCAAGCACCAACCGGTCACCGTCGGCCGCGTCCGTTGCACCTCGACCGAAAAAAGCTGGCGCACGAACAGTGGCAGAAAACGCGTCTCCTGTTGACGTCCCGCCGCAAAAAAGTCCGGATCCGTCCAGTCGTGCCAATTCCTCAGCTCTGCCTGCGCCTTTGCCATATTGACCGATACAGCTCCGTTCAGACGGGCTCAGGGGTGGCCTCTAGAATATCAACCAACAGTCCCTCAATGGAGCGACGCTCCTCCATCGGGTCGGACATCGGTCGACTCAGCGCGAGCCGATGACTAAAGACGGACACGACCAAACCCCGCACATCCGCCGGCAGTACAAAGCTACGTCCCTGCGCCAGTGCCCATGCTTGCGCAGCGACCTTCAGCGACAGAGTTCCGCGCGGGCTGACCCCGGCGCGAAAGGCCCGTTCCGCCCGCGTAGCGTGCACAATTTGTACAATGTACTCATAAACGGAATCTTCCACATATACCTCGCGCGCATAGCCCTGAAGTTCGGCCACCTCTTCACGGGAAACCACTGATTCCGCCTCCAAGTGATCATA
>DOCS01000191.1 GCA_003503355.1 Opitutia bacterium | reverse complement strand
ATAGCCTGGCACTTGTTCATTGCCTAACTGGAGGGCACTGCGCCGCCATTGCCGCAGAACGAGCAGCGCAATCGTATCGGAGGTTTAGTGTTACTGCCGCGCGGCACCAATCAGTCGTATAGTGACGCGCCCTACGCGAAGAAACTGCAGCACTATGTGAAAGAGAACTTACTGGTGAAGTCGTTGCACGAATTGACCTATCAGAACAATCCGAACTTCGTCAAAATGGCTCAGGAGTTGGGGCTGCCATTTCAAGCGCACCCCGAGTTTAAGAAAGCCGACATTGAAGCCCGACAGCAGCTCTATCAAGTGATCTGCGAGCGGATTTGGGCGTTTGATAAACCAGAGGAGAATTAGCTGTATGTCGGATAAATTGCTTTTTATCCGACATCTTCGCTCAACAAAGATACCTCAAAATCATAATTCTAATCATTTTGATGCAAAATTCACCATTTCTAATAATTTTGCAGGCTATTTAATGGTTTTGTAGCCTGACCTTTCATTTCTAATCATTTTATTGCGTTTTTAATCGTTTTGTCGCAACTTCAACGAATATTATGAATATCTTAGTCCTATGAGTCAGCTCGGATATCAATGGCTCATTGAAACGTATGAGTTGCCGAAGCACCCATTGCCGCGTGCGTCTGTATTAGGTTCTCAGATGCGGGAAACTCAATGGCCGAATGGATCTGTTGAAAAGACATTCCCGCAGCATTACAAGCCTGCGGAAGATGATTTGGCAGGGCATCTTGAATTTGCACTTAAGCACGAGGGCGTGCATTTGGCAGTATTGGCCGACCTTTTTGCAAGCATTGTGCCAGAGCCGATTGTATCGATGGTGCAGGCTAAACCGACGGGGCGCTATGCTCGTCTGGCTGGATTCTTCTACGAGTGGCTGACTGGTGAGGAGCTTGCGCTATCGGTCACTGTTGGAGGAAATTATATCGATGCGCTTGACCCGAAGAAATACATTGTCGCGGATGAGTCCAAGCGGGTCGCACGTTGGCGTGTTCGCTATAACCTGCTCGGGCATGTTAGCTACTGCCCTATCGTGCGCCGCAGCGAGTCTCTTGACGCAGCCATTGCGGCCCCCCTGGACATTGAGATAGAAGATCTGATGCGGGGTTTTCCGCCAGAGTTATTTGCGCGGGCGAATGATTACCTGTATATGAAAGAAACGCGTTCGACTTATGGCATCGAAAGGGAGGCGATGCCACAGGCAAAGAGATGCGAACGTTTTGTTACGCTCCTACGTAAAGCTGGGGCGGGTAATCTTTGGTCGTTATTGCAAGAAGCATCACTGAAAGAAAAACAAAATTTGATCGTTGATCCACGCTATGCCGCGCAAGGTTATCGTGCGGACCAGAGCTACGTCGGAGAGCAATTGCCTAATTTCACTCAACGTATCCACTACATTTGCCCACCCCCAGAGTTGGTGCCCAGCATGATGGAAGCTTTGGCGTCGTGCGCTGAGGCGAGTCATGAGGTGTCCCCTTTGATTCGAGCAGCGATCATTGCTTTCAGTTTTGTATTCATTCACCCATTTGAAGATGGCAACGGACGGCTACATCGCTTTTTGATTCACGACATCCTGCACCGTGGTGGATTGATGAAAACGGGGCTCATGTTACCCGTGTCGGCTACGATGTTAAGACTGATGGGCGAGTATGATAAAGCGCTAGAGAGCTACTCTCAGTCTTTAATGGCAATGGCGGATTATGATGTCGATGAAGGGGGGCGTCTGACCCTGCTGAATGCGGAACGACTCCGCAGCTACTTTCAATATCCAGACCTTACGCCACAATCAGAGTATTTAGCTAAAACGGTAGCGATTACCATACGCGAAGATGTCTCAGCGGAACTACGTTTTTTGCGAAACTACGACGCGGCTAGGGCTGCAGTGTTGGATACAGTTGATCTGCCTGATCGACGGTGTGACCTGCTGCTCCAGCTACTCCATCAAAATCAAGGTAAACTTTCCAAAGGCAAACGAGCGCAATTTAGCGAAATAACTGACGAAGAGCTTGAGCGGATAGAAGCCGTGTTCATGGAAGCCTTCAAAGCAACCGATTCCGAGTGAACACATCCCCATGACCGACAAAGCCAACGAACTCACTTTTTAAAATGATATGATCGAGTAGTTGGTCGCGAACGGCTGGTTGCTTGGCACGCCCGAGGGCTACAATCGCGAGTTGGGCTCTACGAGGAGGATGTACTTGGCTTTGTGCAAGAGACACAGCCGAAGGAGTGGCAGAAGTTTACCAAGCTCTACCCGAGTCACGCCGCCGCAAAGTTCCTGGAGCGAGTGGCGTCGCAGCTCAATAAGGTCGATCCGAATGCAGCGGATGGCACCTTGCGCACGTTCGGCACCTTGGGTGTCTTGCGTCATACGATCAAAGACCGTGGCGCACGTTTTAAGCTTTGTCAGTTTGAGCCGGAGCACGACCTGAATCCCGACACGCTGCGGATGTATTAGCAGAACCGCATGCGGGTGGTGCCTGAGTTGGTGTATAGCCCATGGGCGACGGAGGCGCATTTGCAAGAGACGGGCGTGAAGGCGAAGAACTGGCGCATCGACTTGGTGCTGTTCGTCAACGGTCTGCCCGTCGCGACGCTAGAGTTGAAGTCGGAGTTCAAGCAAGCGGTGCAGAATGCGATCAAGCAG
>DOCS01000114.1 GCA_003503355.1 Opitutia bacterium | reverse complement strand
CGGGACAGTGGTCCCTACGATTGATGATTGAATCTTGGCTAGTTTCGTTTCAAACGAGGAGTTACGCTGAGGTCGGTCGTGATTGTGAGCGTAGAAGGTATTTTCCAAGGGGCTAGCCTCCCTCGGCAGTGATTGCGAATCGTGCGCTTCCAAGAGCGCAGATCGAATGTTGTCGAGCTGACTATTTCACAGGCAATGGCGTTGCCGGTAATGGCGTCTTGCTTGGAAAAGACTCGGCAAGCAGTGACGTTGGGTAATTCGACCAGAACCGCTTCAATTTCGGCGGGATGTACCTTTTGGCCGCCTACATTGATCCAGTCACTTTCACGGCCGATGATTCGAATGCTATGATTCGGGCCTTCTTCTACGATGTCTCCGGTGCGGTACCAACCCTCGTCTTCAAGGGAAGTGTCGTCGGCATTCAGATAACCCAAGATTCGAGAGGGTGTTTTGAGCCAAAGCTCGTCATCCACGATCTTCCATTCTGTGTCGGCATCGGCGATTTGAAAGAAGAGGCTTTTCCTTTGTGTGCTTTTGACGCGGATTGCACCGGTTTCGCTGGTGCCGAATTTCTGCTGAAGCTGTGCGTTGGGGAACGCGTCTGCGATGCGATCGAGTAGCGGTTGTGGCATCGCCTCCGCGCCATAGGCTATAATCTCGATCGAGCTGCAATCGTGCGCTTCATGTGCATGCGCGAGAAGCATTAGGTTGAGGAAAGTGGGTGATGCTGGCAGGATGTTGACCTGATGCGCGGCAATCGCCGCGCTGGCACTTTCGGGCGTGCGCTGGTCTGGGATTACTAGCGTTGACCCGGAAAATAATGTCCGGAACGCAGAGTCGAGTCCGCCAATGTGATCGATCAGCAGCAGGAGCAAACTGCGATCCCTGCGTGGTCGGATGCTTTGATAACGGTTGAGCAGCGCATTTAGATCGTGCAGCATGGCTTTGGGGGCGCCGCTGGTTCCGCTGCTAAAAAGGATCAGCCCCGCGTGCTGACGTTCAGCGAGTTGATTAAATAGAGTCGGACGATCGGAGGGGGGAGTGCCTTCTTTGGAAAGTTTAAAAATACCGCCTTTTGAGGTGAGCGACCATTCGACCCTAGCGATTTTTTTGTTGAGCGTGCGTTCATGCTCGGCGAGTTCATTGGGGATTGGGACTGCGATTACTTGAGTGCGCGCGCTGGCGATCAGTGCAGCGAGGCCTTCGATGCTGTGTTCCACTTGCAGGCCAACAACCGTTTGTGGGGCTAGCCCCGCCGATTCAATGCTGCAGGTCAGCTGCTCAATACAGGCTAAGAAATCACGATAGCTCCACGCGCGTTGCGCCACGTGGCCAGCGGTTCGATCCTTGAACGGGGAAAGCTTTTGGGTGATCCAATCCACAATCGTTGATCGATTAAGTCACTCCGCCGAGATAGAGTACTTGACCAGTGATGAAGTCACTTTCGGGCCGCAGATAGAAGTCCACAGCATTAATGACGTCTCTGACTTCGCCCATTCGCCGGATTGCTTGGCGTGCGAGTAAGGCGTCCATCTTCGCCTTGGGCACGCCGCGTATCAGGTCGGTTTCGATCGGAGTGGGGCCGACGGCATTCACGGTGATTCTCAATTCGCCGAGCTCGCGTGCAAGAATACGCGTCAGGCTTTCGACGGCTGCCTTGCTGGCTGCGTAAATGGCTTCGCCTTCAAGGTTGAGCGGGTGGGCGACAGTGGTGAAATTCACGATGCGCGCGCTATCGCTTTTGCGCATGAGTTTAGCCATCTCGCGGCAAAATAGGAAGGTGCCGACCACGTTGGTTTGCAGAATGCGATTAACTGTCGATGCCGGGGTGAGCAGCGCGTGGTTCATCGATGCGATGCCGGCGTTGTTGAGCAATGCATCGACTCCGCCGAATTGCTTTTTAATCGATCGCGCCATCGCGACCACAGCATCCTCGTCGCTTACATCCAGGGCGAAATGTGTGTAGTGCGTGTGAGTAAGCGACGCCTCGCCTCGGCTGCAGCCCGCGACTTGCCAGCCCGCGTTGAGGTAATACTCGGCGAGTGCTTTGCCGATGCCTTTGCGTGTGCCGGTGATGACGATCGTACTCATGCTTCAATCCTGTCGGCGATGGCTTCAGTCAGACTGTCGATGCTGCGGAACGGGGAGTTTTTGGCGCTCATGGCTTTTTCATCCGCCAGTGTGATCGAGGCGTCGAACTGTTCGGAGACGGCGTCCTCGATGTCGGCGATCAGGTTGACTAAGGCCATACTATCGAGCGGTGCGTCCGCTCCGTAGAGGCAGGTGTTGGCGTCGAGGGTGCCTAAAACTTTTATTTCAAAATCTTCCGCCAGCAGTTGTACAGACTCGATCACGAGGGCTTCAATTTGGGCGCGATTAGGCATGACTGGTCGTTTAGAGTTTTGCAGGAGGGGAGTCAGGTCCGAGGAATTCGCTGCGTGTGGCTTGGCCGTCTTCGGCGATGTTTTCCCTGCGCAGCACAGTCCTTATGGTTAAAGCCAGGATTTTGAGGTCGAGCAAGCAGGATCGGTGCTGTACATACCAGAGATCGAGTTCAAATTGGCGCTCCCACGTGAGGCCATTGCGACCGTTGACCTGGGCCCAACCCGTGATGCCAGGGCGCGTTTCGTGGCGACGCGCTTGCTGCGGCGAATACCGTTGCAAATAAATGGTGGGGAGGGGGCGGGGGCCGACGAGGCTCATTTCACCACGCAGGACATTCCACAGTTCCGGCAGCTCGTCCAGGCTGGTAGACCTCAAAAATTGCCCCCATGAAGTCAGGCGCTCGGCATCGGTACCTGCGCCATTGCGCATGGTGCGCAGCTTGAGGATGGAAAACACTTTCTCGTTTTGTCCGGCTCGTTGTTGGCGGAAGAACAGAGGCCGCCCGAGAGCGATGAACTGCAGCAGGCACAGCAGTAAAAAGGGCACCAATAGCAGGCAGATCAGTGCGATGCTTATCAGGATGTCGAAGATACGCTTCATTGGTTTAAATCGGTATCGTAGTCTCTATTGAGAGCGAAAGGCGGCCTCTAGTTTGAGTTCAGCATGAAAAACGGTTAAATTAATTAAGGAGTCTATAGATAATATAATTAATAAGGAGGTAATAATGAAGACATGTTGTGTGGTAGCCGCGGATGGGAGTCGAGCCCGGATCATGATGATTGAGGGCGTTCTACCAGAGGAGTCGGGGCCGGAATTGAAAGAAGTTGAGACCCTGTTTAATGTGGAGAATCTGATGTCAGATCGCGAGGTGTGGACGGATAAAAATAATTCAAATCGAGCGGCCGATGGTCAAGTGCATGGTTATGATGACCATCGAGAGCGTTACCGGCATGAATGTAACAGCCATTTTGGGCGTCGGATCGTCAACCATGTACTGGCCCTTGCGAGTCAGAAGGATGCGGATTTAATTATTATTCTAGCCGAAAGCAAAATGCTCGGTTTGATTCGGAAGGCATGGGCCAAGCGATCGCCGGGTGGCTTTGTGTTGAAAGATGATGATAAAAACGTGAGTGGTCTGGCCCCCTATGAATTGCACCATTATTTGGCGCGGGAAGGTCTTTTACCAGATCGGCATAAGCCTCTGGGATGGCGCGGACGTGCCGCCAGCTGACTGTTCGCAGATTGTAGGCGCGCGCAATGTATTGAGGCAAACGCGTAAGTTTGCGGGGACAACTTCGATGCTTAGTACGTAGAGTCAAAAGTACCTTTGACAGGGATGATTCCCCGATTCAAAAGACCTACGTTATTATTAAAGACAATTCCACAGACTATGATTTTAGACGCCAACGATCGCACTTTTCCTCCTTTTAGCCTTACACGTTTACTGACCACCTGTTTTGGGGCTGGTAATGGTGAAAGGGTCTGCATCCTAATCGACCTGCCTAATCCGGCAGATGTTGAAGACTTTAAGTTTTTGGAAGATGAGACGCTGTCGATACAGAACTACGGGCATGAAACCTTCTACAAAGGCTTTCAAGCGGGTGGTCTTGAGGCGATGAATTGGACGGGCGGTGAAATTTTCGCCTACAAGGAGTCCGGCGGTAGTAACCTCGATCTGGAAGATGCGTGCTACGACGTGGAGGGCCAGCTGCTCAGTTTGGATAAGGATATCTATTCCAAGTATGATATCATTCTGACGGTTTCGACATTCTCCGCGACCGCTCCGCTCACAGCCAAGTGTAAGGAGTTCGGCTTCCGTGGTGCGACGCTGCATGGGCTGAATCAGATTATTTTGGATACCGGTCTGGCTGTGGATTATGACGTCGTGAGTGAAGAAGCGGAAAAGCTGCGTCTTGGTCTGACTAAAGCGGATCGCTTTGAGCTCGATTTCGAGGTCGAAAATAAGATCTACACGCTCGTATTGCACACGAATCAGCAGGAAGCACAGAAGAGTCACGGGCTTTGCCGATCCGGTAAGCCGGATGTGGCCAATTTACCTGCAGGCGAGGTTTATTTCGTCCCTCAAGGTGCCGAAGGGGTGTTCCCATTCAAGTATGACGAAAGTACTATCGGCTTGTTGCACGTAACAGATGGCAGCATCTATAAATCGCAGTTTGTGTATGGTGATTATGCTGAAATTGAAGATCATAATCGTCGCCTCAAAGAGGACCCGATGATCGGTGCATTAGGTGAGCTTGGATTTGGCACGCAGGTGTTGCCGTTTTCGGGGCGTGATATTCAGGATGAAAAGATTCTGGGGACGATTCATGTGGCGACCGGACGAGATGATCACTTAGGCGGTAATATTACACCGGACTTGTTCAAGGAGCATAAGAACGCGTCACACGATGATGTGTTGTATGCGCCGCACAAGACTCCGGAAATTCGTTTGCCGGAAGCACGTATGATCAAGGACGGCAAGGCCACGGCGTTGATTCGTAACTACAAGCCGACTGCCGAGATGATCAGTTTCTTTGAGGCTGATTTACCTGCGAATTCTTAATCCAGTATTCTGCCATCCTCTGGTCGTTTATTGACAGGGGCGGCACAGGTTATGTCTAAAAATCCTTACGAGTCCGACGAACTGCTGCAGCAGTATTTAATCTTTCACTATGCCAGTGCCGAAGAGCAGTTCCCGTATGCTTTCGGTGGTGCCGATGCGCTTGATTTTCCAAAGCGCTGCGTGAGTGAGGGAATCGATGTTGCTGCGCTGGGTGAAACTTCGCGTGCCCTAGATATCGGCTGTTCGGTGGGCCGGTCTACGTTTGAACTCGCTCGTCATTGCCGTGAGGTGATTGGGGTCGATTATTCTCAGGCGTTTATTGATGGCGCGAATCGGATGAAGACTCATTGCTTGCATCCGGCATGGCGAAGCGATGAAGGATCGGCGGCTACCTTGTTGGATTTGAAAGTGGATGCCGAAATCGATCCGAATCGCGTGCATTTTGAAACCGGCGACGCTCAGGAGCTACGACAAGACTTGGGGCAGTTTGATATCGTGATCGCCTGTAACTTAATTTGCCGCTTGGGCGAGCCCATGCGTTTACTCGAGCGCCTGCAGGCGCTCGTTCGTCCTGGCGGACAGTTGTTCATTACGACGCCCTTCACTTGGTTGGAAGCTTATACGCCTCCTGCGAACTGGTTGGGTGACGGCGCTGAGGATTCTTTTGCCGGCTTGCGGTCTGCTTTAGAGCCGGATTTTGAGCTGCAGCGGAAGTGGGACATGCCGTTCCTGATTCGCGAACATGCGCGCAAGTTTCAGTATAGTATTGCCCAAGCGAGTCGTTGGGTGCGTCGCTAGGTAGCTGTTTCAAGCTTTGCGCATTCGTTGGCGCAGCACCTTTTCAAGTTCCAGCACGATGAAGCCGGGTAATATACAAGGCAGTATGTAGAGCCACCATTCGGCGGGGAAACAAGCCATGCGGAAAATGCTGGCGATTTGTGGGAACAGCATTGGCAGCAGGCGTAGTGCTAAGCTGGCGCCGATGCCAGCCAGTAGCCATTTGTTGGAAAAAGGGCTGAATGTGAAAGCTGATTTATGCACCGATCGGGCACTCATGACGAAGCCATCATGCACCATCAGTACGGCCCAGAAGGCGGCGGTCTGAGCTTGGCTAAGTAAGTGCTCGTCTAGAATGGTCCCATCGGCAGCAACCGCTGCTGCGCCAAAGTGATGATAAATCCAGAAGCCGGGCAGCGCGATGGTAAGTCCAATGACGACCACCCGTTGGAGTAGCAGCCTGCTCGCCAGCTTCTTGTTTCGCGGCCTCGGCGGCGACTTGAGTAATTCGGGTTCTTTGGCTTCCATCATCAGCGGCATCGTGAGGAAGACCGAGTCGAATAGGTTGATCCATAGAATCATGACCGGTTCGAGCGTGAGTCGCGCCGAAAAGATCGGGACAAAACTGGCCATGAGCACTGCGCCGATCACTAGCAAGGCTTGTCCGCCGTTGGTGGGCAGCGTGTAGAG
>DOCS01000188.1 GCA_003503355.1 Opitutia bacterium | reverse complement strand
ACAATTGGGTCCCAGCAGACGTCGCAGGTGATGTCTTTTTTGCCGGGTTGATCGAGTAAATCGTTCGCTTGCTGATGCTGCTGATAGGTGCGCGCGGTACCCGCGTGGCAGTCGGTGGTGAGCGCTTGCCAGGTCTTGCCATAGTCAAATAGCAGCAGCATTCCGGTCCAATCCTGGGCAAGCAGGTCGGCAATCGCCGCCTCGGCAGCGAGCGGAAGGTCGAGTTCGTAGCCGTCCGAGGTGTCTGCCGGCAACCGCTCGCGGATCGCGGCCACCTCGGGGGTGCAGTGGTCGAGCAGTACATCCTCCAGAATGCCGCCTTCTGTGAGTTGCACGCCGCGTTCGTGCCATGCGCCGTTTTTGAAGATCAGTCGGTGAAAGGGCAGGGCGTCCAGCCACTCGTTGGCAAAGATGATGACCGGGCCATCGGCGCGGATCGGATCGCCCTGGCGGATCACGCGGCTGTCGGCGAACGGGTGGGAATCGACGCGGCTGAGCAGTTCGGCGCCCGGTTCCGCAGCGATCTCAACAAATGTGCAGCGGCTCGCGGTTGCTTTGCCGAGCAGGTCGTGCGCAGCGGTGGTGACCAACTGAGCAAACACTTTGCCGAGACTCTCGGCGGTGTAGAAGTCGCGGTGCGGGCTGCGGCCGACGCGTTCACGGTCGCGGGTGTAATAACCGCAGTGCTTCGCATACAGTGCCAGCTCGATGTAGTCGCGATAACTGATCGGGCCGTTTGCACAGCTCGTTTGGAGTTGATCCCATAGTTCGTTGTCGGCCCCGTTCATATACTTTGATCAACGTCGCGAGCGCGCAGTAGTCGAGTTTAAATCTAAATGCGGGAGTCAAAAGGCGGAAAAACGGGGCAGTCGCTGGGGGGCGCTTGGCTATTGCGGGACAAGAGTGTCCCGCCTCCTGTTTTGCGTGAGCGATGGCTATTGTGGGGCAGGAGGTGGTAGCTTCGTTGTTAGTTGCGGATGCGGGTCCTGCGGGACAAGAGTGTCCCGCCTCCTGTTTTGCGTGAGCGATGGCTATTGTGGGGCAGGATGGTGGTAGCTTCGTTGTTAGTTGCGCATGCGGGTCCTGCGGGACAAGAGTGTCCCGCCTCCTGTTTTGCGTGAGCGATGGCTATTGTGGGGCAGGAGGTGGTAGCTTCGTTGTGAGCTGCGGATGTGGGTCCTGCGGGACAAGAGTGTCCCGCCTCCTGTTTTGCGTGAGCGATGGCTATTGTGGGGCAGGATGGTGGTAGCTTCGTTGTGAGTTGCGGATGCGGGTCCTGCGGGACAAGACTGTCCCGCCTCTTGTTTTGAGAGATCTGATTTTTCGAAGGAGCGCTGCGCGTGTGGCGCTTTTATTTCGGTTTCTGATTCTGGATATTTACAATCGGGGGCGAGGTGCCCACAGTGCTGGTATGGACAAGCGCACGTTCCGTTGGGTCATCCCGATCGCTTTATTTGCTGTGCTCGCTTCGCAATTTGCGGCGCGTTCGGATTGGCGGGCGCTGCTATCGTTCGATTATTGGAAGAGCCTTTCGCGCTATGGCATGGTGATGCGCATCGTCGAGTCCGAGTTCGTCCATGCAGACGAGGTGAATTTTCAGGATTTAACCGACGTGGCTCTGCGCGAGGCGGTGCGTTCGTTGGACCCGTATTCGGACTACATGACCCCCGACGATTACGAGGCGTTCAGCATGGCGGCGAATCAGGAGTATGTGGGGGTGGGCATCGAGGTCGGGCAGTTCTCTGGCCGTGTGATCATTTCGCAAGTGTTTGAGCAGGGCAGCGCTGCGGCTGCGGGCGTGCTGCCGGGTGATTTGATTGTCGGAGTGGATGGTGACGATACGCGCGAGCAAACATTGGCCGAGGTGGTCGATCGGATTCGGGGCGAGCCTGGGTCGCTGGTGTCACTTGAGGTCGAGCGCCCCATCAGTGCGCAAATACATACGTTCGAACTCGTGCGCCGGGCGATTGCGCTCGATTCGGTGGTGGATCTGGAAATGAAGACCGCATTGGTCGGTTACTTTAAAGTGCGTCAGTTTATCGACGACACTGATTTGGAAATGCTGTCTGCGATCCACGCCTTAAACGCACAAGGAATGCGGGGCTTGATCATCGATCTGCGCGGCAATCCCGGTGGGCGTCTGGATACCGCGGCGAAAATGGCGGAAGTATTTCTCGAGCCCGGCCAGCAGGTGCTGACGGTGCAATCGCGCCGTGGAGTTGAAGAGGTTTATGAAGCCGAGGCGTCGGCCAATGCCTTTCGGCAGCCGCTGATTGTCTTGATCGATGGCAACAGCGCCAGTGCTTCCGAGATCCTAGCCGGCGCCTTGCGCGACCACGCCCGCGCGGTTTTGGTTGGGGAAAAGTCGTACGGCAAAGGTTCGGTGCAAAGCGTGTATGGCTTTCGCGACGGCGATGGTCTCAAGCTGACCAGTGCCCGCTACCTGCTGCCGAGCGGCGAGGCGATCAACGGCACCGGCGTGTATCCCGATGTCACCGTTGAAATGGAGGCCGAAGACACGATGCTGCTAATGCTACAAAAGCACCACCTGCGCACGATGAGCCCTGCGGCGTTTGCCGATGCGTTCGGTTTTACTCCGGTAGAAGACGCGCCACTTAAAGTGGCCTCTCAAATGCTCGATGCCCTGATTCGTGCGGAGCTGGAAACGTCGAACCCCGAAGGCTGAAGGTGCCCGCTTAAATAATCCCGACGCACCTTTCTGCTCTCGTGGTTCATTCGATGTTCGACGTTTTTCGTTCCATCTTCGAGGTTCATACCAAAAATGATACTAGCCATTGAAAGTTCCTGCGACGAGTCCGCCCTCGCGCTGTTTGAT
>DOCS01000138.1:254-3818 GCA_003503355.1 Opitutia bacterium | reverse complement strand
CGGCAAATCGTAAGCATAAAGTATTGTTTTTTACACGCCCCGAAGGGTCGCCTCCGCAACTTTACGACGCCTGCCTTAAACTCGGCCTCAATGCAGAAGCGTGACTTGATTGGTATCGGACAAATCAACGAATCCTGACGTTGCCCCTCGCCTGTGCATGGAGTAATAAAACACCCGAATCGAACAACAAAGCTGCAATTCACTCTTGGAATCGGTGCCATCCGTCTCCATCTCTGAACACCGAGTTGGTTGATTTCCAATCTTTCCACGGCCCAGAATTTCAGTTTTTCAAAAATGCCTCGTAACAATAAGCCCTCAGACGATAATTTAGAATTCTCGCTCGACGCCCCTACGAACTCAAGCAGCGCCGAACCTGAACTCGACACTGAATCTGCGGGCAACGATGCAATTTTCGACCAAAAGCCCGACTCTGGCCACGTGGACGATATGTTCAGCGAGTGGTTTCTCGACTACGCCAGCTACGTCATTCTCGAGCGCGCGGTGCCCCACGCCAACGACGGCCTCAAGCCCGTGCAGCGCCGCATACTCCACTCGATGCGCGAACTGGAAGACGGACGCTACAACAAGGTAGCCAACGTCATCGGCAACACGATGAAATACCACCCGCACGGCGACGCCTCGATCGGCGATGCGATGGTGCAGCTAGGCCAGAAAGAGCTGCTAATCGACATGCAGGGCAACTGGGGCAACACCCTCACCGGCGACTCCGCTGCGGCGGCACGTTACATCGAAGCGCGCCTATCCAAGTTTGCGCTGGAAGTCGTCTTCAATCCGAAAACCACCAACTGGCTCGCGTCCTACGACGGCCGCAATAAAGAACCCGAGACCCAACCGGTCAAATTCCCCCTGCTACTGGCACAAGGCGCCGAGGGCATCGCAGTCGGCCTGTCCTGCAAGATTCTGCCGCACAATTTCAATGAGCTGCTGGAAGGTTGTATCGCGTTTTTACGCAAGGAAACACCGGAGATTGTCCCCGACTTCCCAACCGGCGGCATCGCCGATGTTTCTGAATACAACAACGGCAAGCGCGGGGGCCGCGTCAAATGCCGCGCCCGTATCGAAGCGCGCAAAAAAAACCTGATCGCCATTACCGAGCTGCCGTTCAGCAAGACCACCACTTCGCTCATCGACTCAATTATCTCGGCCAATGAAAAAGGTAAGATCAAGATCCAGCGCGTCGAAGACAACACCGCTGACAAGGTCGAGATCCTTGTCTACCTGCCCGCCGGCGTTGATGTCGAAACCGCCGAGCAAGCCCTCTACGCCTTTACAGACTGCGAAATCTCAATCTCGACCAACATCTGCGTCATCGAGAACGGCAAGCCCAACTTCTTTTCCGCCCAGGATCTACTATATCTCGCCACCGAAAAGACACGTGAACTACTCAAACTAGAACTCGAAATCCAGCTGGCCGAACTCGAAGAGAAATGGCATTTCTCCTCACTGGAAAAGATTTTCATCGAGCAACGCATCTACCGCCGCATTGAAGAGGAAGAAACATGGGACGCGGTGATTAAAACAGTGGATGTTGGCCTCAAGCCGTACAAGAAACTGTTCAAACGCGCAATTACACGCGACGACATACTGCGCTTGCTCGAAATCAAAATTAAGCGCATCTCCAAATTCGACTCGATTCGGGCCGATGAACTCATCCAAGGGCTCGAGGAATCGATCGACGAAACCCAACGCTACCTCAAGCAACTCACCAAGTATGCGATTCGCTGGTTCAAAGAGCTGATCCAGAAATACGGCACAGGCCGCGAACGTAAGACCGAACTAGCGTGCTTCAAAAAAGTCGTGGCCCAGGAAGTCGTGATCGCCAACGAGACGCTCTACGTCGACCGCAAGGAAGGCTTCGTAGGCACCAGCATGAAAAAGGATGAAGCGGTGTGCAAATGCTCCAACCTCAGCGACCTGATTTCGATCAACCAAGCGGGCAAGCTGATCGTCTCGAAAGTCAGCAACAAAGCCTTCTTCGGAAAAAACATCCTGCACATCGATATCTTCAACCGCGCCGAACCCAACGCCACCACCTACTGCATGGTCTATCGCGATGGCAGGAACGGCCCGACTGTGGCGAAGCACTTTACCATCGGCGGGGTCACCCGTGACAAGGAATACGATCTCACCAAGGGCAACCCCGGCTCACGCGTGCTGTACATCTCCTGCTACCCGACCGAGAGCGGCGAACCGGACGCGGTGAAGGTCAACCTTAAGCCCGCACCGCGTCTTCGTAAGACCGAAGAAGCTATTTTGTTCCGCGATCTAGTCGTCCGCGGCCGTGGCACCGGCGGCAATGTGGTGACCAAAAACCCCGTGCGCAACGTGGTTCGCATGACCAAAGCCGCGCGCGAAGAGGCAATACAAGAGACAAGTGGCGAATAAACAACAGGTGTAGGGCTGCCCAGATATACTGCCTTCTAATTTTTCCGCCTTTCAGATAACATAGGACTCCACACACGACCACTGGCAGCAGACGAATACTCTGCTCCATCGCACTCATTGCGCACAAGAGAACTCTGCCACCATTTAATAGCATCACAGCAAGCAAGTGCCCTTTGTTTTGACTCTGATGAAAACATAGACATAATTTTAATAAATTCCGACTGTGAGTATGAAAGCAATCATCTGGGGCTCCTGCGGCTCTCTCCCCTGCCCCGCTTCCTCCGCCACCATTCGAGGCAAGCTCAAGGCCGCACTATGGGCCGCGCGCAACGAACACTTCAGCTCTGAAGTGGAGATGGATGCCTTCATCGACCAACTACCGCATAGCAACCGAGGCACCTACAAAGCCAACACCTCGTGCGTACAAATCGAAGCTGACAGCACGGACGTCATACTTTGCGACGCCGGCACCGGCATTCGCGATTTCGCCCTTGCGCTTGCAGACAATACTCCGCCCCGAACCTACCATATTTTCATCTCCCACCTGCATTGGGACCACATTCAGGGATTCCCCTTTTTCACGCCCGCCTATGCCCCGGGAAACCGTATTATTATCCACGGCCTTCACCGCGAAACTGAGTCTGCGATTCGTGCGCAGATGAATGTCCCCTACTTCCCCGTGCCCTTCGAGACGATGCAGGCAGACATCGAATTTGACATCCGCGAAGCTGGCGCCTCCTTTCAAGTCGGCGAAGTCGCCATCACGACGATCAAACAACAACACCCTGGCGATTCCTGGGGCTTTCGATTCGAACAACACGGCAAGTCCATCATCTACTCGTCCGACTCCGAACACGGGCCCGAGTCCAAGCAAGCAGACTACCCCTTCATCGACTTCTTCCGAAATGCCGATGTACTCATCTTCGATGGACAATACACCTTTGCTGAAGCCGCTACCTCCAAGCGTAACTGGGGCCACTCTGACCATATTACCGCTGTCGAACTCTCCGCACGCGCCCAGGTCAAAAAACTCGTCATCTCTCACCACGAACCCGGCTACACGGATCGCGAAATCGAACTAATACACGAAGGCACGCTGGAATACCATCGCAGCTACAACCAAAAACACAACCCTGAGGCTAAAGTCTTGTTTCCAAA
>DOCS01000138.1:0-140 GCA_003503355.1 Opitutia bacterium | reverse complement strand
TTTACATGTCCGCAAGTAACCACTTACCGCAAACAGCCACTCGCAAGATCTCCAAGGCCGAAATCAACGAACTACCGCTCATTTCTTGGGAAGGACGCATTGAAATCCTCAATACCGCCGATGAGATGGCCGCAGCAGTT
>DOCS01000008.1:10355-10608 GCA_003503355.1 Opitutia bacterium | reverse complement strand
GGATACCGGTTCGAGCCTGTTCGCCGATACGCACGCGCTGGAGTGGTCGCTCCAAGAGACGAAACAATGGGTGGTCGATCGCTTTTTCCCAGAGTGTGAATCGGATGCGCGCGCAGCCGTCAATGATGCCGGCTTCGTCGAAATCGGTCTGCCTTATGCGCAGGAGCCTGCGATTACCGTACATTTGGCAGAATTCCTGGCAGGCCGTTCGATCGATGGCATCTTATTCAATGGCGGCACCGTGTGCTCTGCC
>DOCS01000008.1:0-10314 GCA_003503355.1 Opitutia bacterium | reverse complement strand
TTTTCGGCGGACAATCCATATCTCGCAGTCGCACGTGGAGCGGCGCATTATGGGCGGCGACTCAAGCAACGCGCCGACACCATGATTCAGGCCGGCGCGGCTCGTCCGCTCTTGGTCGAGGTGCAGGCCAGCGAACGCACGGCTGAGCGCCACCTGCTCTGTGTCTTGCCGAAGGGGGCAACACCAGCTGACAAGTTCGTCATCAAAAAGCCAACCTTTGCTCTGCGCTTGAATCGCCCGGTGCAATTTCAACCTTTCACCGGCCCCGACAGTAATCGTATCCGCCAGGGGCAAATCGTGAAATGGCGCCCCGAAGATTTTCGCGCGATGCCGCCGCTGCAGACCCTGGCCTTGACGGGAGAATCGGTTCACCTTGAACAGTCGGACTTAACCGCGGAAGTGATTCTGCATTCACAATTGAACGAATTAGGCCTGGTTGATCTGCAGTGCGTGGCTACTGAAAAACAGAAAGGTCGCGAGAGGCATCAATGGGATTTAGCCTTTGATCTGCGACAAGTGCTGGGCTCCGAAAATCAATTGGTAGCCGATCCTCAGGAGTCGATTGAAATCGCGCAGAAGCGCCTGATCTTTACTGAAGCGCTGGAAGGCTTTTTCTCAGAACGAATTTTGAAAGACCTCGAGGAGCAGACGGGGGAAAAACGCGGCCAATGGTCGTTGCCGCTGTTACGTAAAGGTTTTGATTGTCTCATCGGCCAGGTGTCACGTCGCAGTCATTCAGAAGCGTATGAAACCGCGTGGTGGATGGCGGCAGGTTATTGCCTGAGGCCGGGGTGTGGCGCGCCGTTGGATGAGTTCCGGGTACGCCAATTGGAAGTGTTGCTGGACCTAGGCTTGTGCCATCCCGGTTCAAAGTCGGTTCGCGAGCAACGGGCTGTTTTTTGGCGTCGAGTCGCACGCGGACTGAACGTCGAATTACAGGAGCGGCTGTTTGATGAAAATGAAGCGCTGGCCTTATCCGGTAGCAAGCGTGGGCTCGAGCCATTGAAGATGCTTGCCGCGTTGGAAGGCGTGTCAGTGGAGCGCAAACGCAAGCTGTTAGATTATTTGTGCGATGCGCTGCAGCAAGCGCCGCGTTGGGCAATCGAGAGCTATCTTTGGTGCGCCGGACGCGTCTGTGCGCGGACGCCCTTGAGTCGAAGGCAGGAATGGGTGTTGGCCCCGACGTTCACACAAGCGCTGTTGGAGGTGGTTCTCCGTCTCGATTCATTGCCGGTACCCCCAAAACTGTTACTAAATTTTATTCTGCAAAGTGCACGCATCAGTGGCGCAAAGGAGCACGACTTTTCAGCCGAGGTACGCGAACGCTTCCATCGCCGCGCGTTGGAACTTGGCTTGTGTGCGGACGATTTAGAGCCGCTCAAACAGTACACCCCCGTGGCCCGTGCGGAGTTGCAAAGCCAATACGGGGAGGCCCTGCCACAGGGCTTGATGTTGGTATAAACCGACCGTCGCTCTTAGTTGCAAGCGCTGTCGCCCCGTCAGCCGATGGTGCTTTTTGATCGGATCAAATCGGCAGTTCGCCGACGCTGTCACGCACATGGTAGAGGGCCAAGAATTGCTTCGCGCTGCGGGGATCGGTCAGTGGCAACGAACCGGCACAGATGCGCGGTTTGGCGTCGGCATTGAGTCGCAGCGGGTGCGCCTGTTGCAGCCTTTCACAATAGTCGATAAAGTTCGCAGCCTGCGTCTTGCGTAGCTGTGAGCGCGTCAGGATTTGCAGACAGCCCACCGAACGCGCCGCGGTGTGCAGTCCGAGCTCATGTCCCACGCGTCCCATCGTATAGCGTGGGTTGATTTCGACCACGGTTTTGAGGCGCAGGGTGCCAGCCGCATCTCGATAGATGAAGGCATCGATGCCCAGCGGCCCACGGAATCTCAGCGGTTGCAGCGACGCTGCCAGCCGCGGCGCTACGGCGCTTTCATACAAGTGGTAGACCCGCGGACGGCCGTCGATGCGTTCCATTAAAAAGCGCACGACCTCCGCAGCCACGCCCTTGCAAAATCCGTTGCAGAGGATGCCTTTGAATTGACCGCGCGCGTTGTTGAGCAGTTGGGTAAACGCCACCACTTTCAAGCCCTCGTCGCGCTGTTCGCATTGCACCGAAAAGTCGTACACCCGCTCCAACCACGGCTCGATCAACACCGCGCCCTGGCTGTCCCAGACCTGTTGTAACCAAGTCTGTAGAGTGGGGGAGACCTGCTCGCCGTCTAGCAAGCAACGGTTGCCCTGTGCGGCTGTGCCAAACGGCGCCTTGCAGACCACATTGCGGTAGCCCCGCGCGGCCAACTCGGCGCGTCGCTGGATCAGGGCATCCATTGTTTCGACGGCTTGGCCGTAGACTTCGGGCGGTGCCAGCCAGTCCGCTTGCAGCGGTTCGGCGGCCAGTTGTGCGCCCCAATCCGCGCTCCATGTTTTCGAGTACACATCGCGTAACTGCGGATTCCACAGGCTTTGCGCGCTCAATGGTCGCGTACAGGCGTCTAGGTTGTTGCCGAAAAAGGCGACGCTGTCAGGCGTCCAGGCCCACGGGCGCAGTTCGCCGAGCTTACGCTCGATCCGTGGCGCTTCCAAAGCGTCTTTATCCACAATGCAGCGCTCCGGCAGATGAAAGCCCGCGCGCTGCAGCTGCCGTAAGAAATCCGCCGAAGGCGCTTGTGGTAGCAGGATTATATCATCCTGACGCGATAAATACGCGGGAAGGTAAGCGAGATCGGTTTGCAACACGGAGCCACCCGAGCTTAAGTCTTCGCTTGAATTGCGTGCGGCAAAGGCCTCTGCGTCTGGGTTGAACCATAGTACTGAAGGCGTGCGCCCGCGCGACTGCTGAAACAGTTCCAGATCGTTGATGAAACTCGTCTCCAGCCCCGCCGCCGTGCGCCCTGCGTTGTTAAAATGGCTGCCCTTGGCGCGTGCTGGCGAAAGTGGAAACACCAGCCGCTCGCTGAAGGCTTCCCAGTCGGTTTTGCCGGAAGCCTTCCAGCGTCGGAACCATTTGAGCCCAAACCCGACATGCTCAATTTCATCATGATAGATCTTATCCAGAATGTGAGCGGTCGCGCCGTCACCGACTTGAGCAAAGATCTTGGCGTATTCGCGCGAATAATCCAAATTGGCTTGTTCAAAGGTCAGCGACAGGCGCGTCACATAATCGAGCGGGTCCTCCATCGACGATACGCTCTTCCAGAAATAATCACTCACGGGCAGTTCGCCAAAATCGACCCCGCATTGCTGCATGCGGTGCATGTATAGCTGCGTATGAATTTGCTCTTCCTTGAGCGTTTCTAGAACCCCGCGTCGAAAGCTGGCCGGCGCGTCGGGGAACTTGAGTAGCACTAATGCCATCAACTCAGTAGCTAAGAGTTCATGATTTGCAAAAAAATGTAGCAGCCGGCCGCGTTCCCGCTCGTCCACCAACTTGACTTCGCTCGGGTATTTCGCGCGCACTCCGTCCACGCGCAAAGCCAGATGCGGTGGTCGCGCCAGCGTGCGCGGGGTGCGGATCGCGGGGCCCGGCTTGGTGTCGATAATCGCCTCCCGCGGGAAGCTCAGCTTCGCTTCCATGGTCGTGCCAAACAATACCTGTTGTGCAAATTCCTGAAGTTGTATCGCCATCGCTGATCATTCATGCCAGCGCGCGCGGCCTTGTCACTTGCAAAGATGCTCCGCAATACCGCGGCTGCACGAGTACAGCCGGTTGTGCCCCGATGTGATTCACCAAGACGATGGCTGCGCGGTCGGTTTACTGTGTCCCGCAGTTCGCTAGGATGGCTGCCGCGGTGTGTTGCCCCGAGAGCACGGCGCCCTCGATCGAGGCGCTGCTCAGGTAGTCACCACAGAGCCACACGCCCGCCTCGTTGGTACTGAGTGGGGCGTTGGCGTTGGGGGGCTGCTGCGGTAATGCACGGCGAATGCGGTCCGTGCGTAAGTGCCTCCAGCTGGCAGCTTCAGGGCCGAACCATGCGGTCAGCTCTGTACGCACTTGGTCAACCAACTGATGGTCATCGGGCAAGCCGAGCACTGAGATTGAGAGCAGCGATTGCCCCTCGGGCGCGTAACTGGGTGCGGCATCGCTGAGGACGCATACATTGTTGACCAAGCCCTCTCCCGAACCGTTGAGGCAAAGGATCGCTTCGCGAATCGGCGAGCGATCGGCGGCAAAGTAGAGATTGGTCACTGAGCGCCATTCGGACTGAGGACGCTGCAGGCTGGGCAGTAGGGAATGCGCGGCCGAGCCGTCAGTGGCAACGACCGTGGCGCAGCCTTGGATGCGTTCGCCACTTTCGAGGGTGATCGAATCGATTCCCACGGTTTTGACGGCTTGATTGAGTTGGATGGTTCCGTGCGGCAATCGGGAGGCCAGTTGCTTGGGTATCTCGCCCATTCCGTTGGCGGGAACTGTCGCACTGCCGCGACCGAACAACTTGAAAGTAAACTCGAACATTCGGCTCGAGGTGCGCAACTCGCGCTCCAGAAAGATGCCGCCATAGAAGGCTCTAAAAAAACGGTCGATGATCGTTTCCGAAAAACCAAACTCGCGCAGGTAGGATTCGGTCGTGCGATCCTCACGCGCTGCGATGGCTTCGAATGAACTGTTCAATAGCTTCATCCGCAACCAGCCGACCCGCAGCTTATCGGACAGGCTGCCGACAGGGGCGGTCAGACTGCTCCACGCGCTCGCTGGGCGACGGAAGACATCCATC
Source organism: Opitutia bacterium (assembly GCA_003503355.1). GTDB lineage: Bacteria > Verrucomicrobiota > Verrucomicrobiia > Opitutales > Coraliomargaritaceae > Lentimonas. The sequence continues at coordinate 5,592 of DOCS01000008.1, read as the reverse complement.
AAGCGGTGCAAGCGTCCACCTCGGTAAATGAGAGCACCAGGTTCGAAAGCTTTGAGGTCGAGGGCCTCGAGATCGAGCAACTTTCTGGTTTGCGGATAGGTGTCGAGAAAGACTTGAAAGCCTCGATCCAATAAAAATCCGTCGTGCACATCGGTGCGCACCCGTCCACCCACGCCATCGCTGGCTTCAAAGACACGGACCGCTCGGCCGGCGCGGTGGAGCTGGAGCGCGCAGGCGAGTCCTGCCATGCCGGCGCCGACGATCAAAACGGGTTGTGTTTGTTTTTCACGCATTCGCTTTACTGGCCTCCATGACTGCTTGCCAGCTGATGGCAGACACGTCGATGGGTTCGCACCGCCGTGAACAAAGGCACGCCGCGACGCACGCACACTGTGCAATTAGATACGCACACCAATATGTGAAAATAAGCATAATTTCAGGAAACGCATTTGTAGCAGAAAACTCACCCAATACATCGCGAAGCTGTAGGGTTTGAGAATGAACGTCGATCTTTCTCTATGAACCATCAACCTAAAAACATACAAGCGATGCCGAGGCCCGATGGTGACGGCCACCAAGTCAGTTACGAACTCGGCTCGTCACGCAAAGTGCACCAGTTCAATGTGCCAGCCAACCGCAATGAGTCTGCTCCGCACGGAGCTGGCTCGTACCACGATCCAGACCAGCATCATTTGTTGATGGGGCGGATTGAAGCCTACCTAATCGCGCAACGCGAAACCGATGCTTAGCGGCGCCGCTAAGCAGGCGTGGGCTTCCAGCGGCGGACTAATGCGTGCATCGTGTAGTCGAGTGCTAGGTAGATAGCGGGTACGCAACAGAGCCACCCAGTCGTCGCATGAACAAACGTCCAACCGAATTCCATCATGGTGGCAGCACTGTCCGCATAGAAGCGCCGACTGAACTCAGCCAAGCTCAGGTTAAACGGCTCGGCTTGAAACAAAAACTCTCCGAGTCGTAGAAACGGAAAAATGAGCGCAATTTTGAGCGGTCCACAGATCCAGTTCAAGCTCTGTACGATTGGTTGATTCAGGCGCCATAGGTGAGCGCATGCGGTATTCAAGAGCGTCGAAATCCCTAAGATCGGAAACACTCCGACTGTTAACGCAGTGGCCACGGCACGACTACAGCCACGCGGGCTGAGCCCCTGTGAGAGTTGTCCTTTAATATGCTGCTTCATGCGTATGAACATCTAAATTAAACAGCGTAGCGCTCGGGGACTTACAGGTATTATCGAGCTAAGGATTGCGATCTCGGCAGCCGCTCCGTGTGCAAATGCTCGTCCATCTTCGAGCGGTAGAATTCAGCATCGTGTGGCTAGTTTGTGAAAAGTCTAATAGGGGATCAGTATTAGTTGGTATTTGCCTAGTGGCTGCTGTGACGTTTGTTTAGAAAACATGCCTTGGATTCCTCTCATCGATTTCGGATTACTGGTACTCATATGGATGATACAGCTGGTGGTGTACCCGAGCTTTAAATATTTCTCATCCACTGCGCTGTTGCAATGGCATCGCTGTTACACCGCAAGGATCACATGGGTGGTGTTGCCTTTAATGGTGGCTCAAGTTATTTTACATGCATGGCGCTGCTATGCCGACTTTTCGCTGAACAACGCTTGTTTGCTAGGATTAGTGATCAGTACGTGGATGACGACTGTCACTATCTTTGTTCCGCTGCACAATCAAATCACAGCCGCTGATGCACTTCCGGCAACGCTCACCAAACTAGTTAATTATAATTGGATAAGGACCGCTACTTGGAGTGTGATCTTTTTATGGCAGGAGTGCATCGTATAGAAAAAAGACGGGGGCAGTGTGCACGCGGTGGAGCGGAACCATTTCCATCAGCTGGTTCTGAGTGGCAAAAAAAAAACTGGCATTAAGTCTGTACGACTGATAACTATGATAAAGTCTTCTTATAACAGATAAAAAATACCCCTGAATATGTCCCAAAATAAAACGATTCTTTCCTACTTTTTGGCCGCTTCTTTCGCTTTGAGCAGTTTCGCTATTGCACAAGACACAGCAGCTCCTGCTGACAATCACCCTCGTGCTGTGCTTATGATGTCAAAATCAGACAGCAACAATGATGGTCAAATTTCCTTACCCGAGTTTTTGTCACGGGCAAGAAGCGAAGACGAAAAAATTAAGATCACCAGAGGTTTTAAAATGTTTGATGCAGACGAAAATGGTCTCGTTACCTACGCTGAACTCAACTCACGGTTCAAAAAAATTAATTTGAAGTAAGCGAACTACCGAAGAGGCTCAATTTCAGGCAAGGACAATAGTACACGCTAAGTACTTCAAAAATAACAATAAAGAACCCCCAACATGATCCAAAAAATAATCCTCGCCAGCCTTATCACTGCTTCATTTGCTTTCAGCAGCTTCGCTGTTGCAGAAGCTGCTACAGCTGCTGGAAATCACCCACGTTCAGTGATAATGATGGAGAAATTAGATACAGATAAGAATGGGGAGATTTCCAAGGAAGAGCATGTGTCGCACGGAATAGACGAGACTAAGAGAGCTACGTTTGCTAAGCAATTCGACAAGTTTGATGCCAACGAAAACGAGTCTCTTACCTATGCTGAACTTAATGCACGATTCTCCAGTGTGAAGAAGAAATAGTCCTTTATTTTAGCGAAATTTCGAAAATTTTGATCCGGGAAGATAGGTGACCCCTTTTTTCCTTCAAAAATAACAATAAAAGTAACCCCAATATGATCCAAAAAATAATAATCCTAGCTAGCCTTGCCACTGTTTCATTTGCTTTCAGCAGCTTGGCTGTAGCCGAAGATGCCGCAGCTCCTGCCGCAGATTCTGTCGAAAATCATTCCAAGTCAGTTAAATCGATGAAGAAGTTTGATCAGGACAATGATAGCCAAATTTCCGAGGCAGAGTTTTTAGCCAACTCAATGGAGGACGAGTCAAAAAAAGCAAGGAAGGCTAAAACCTTTAAGAAGCTTGATCTCGATGGAGATGGTTTTGTGAATTACACTGAGCTCAACGTAAAGTACAATAAATAGTTCTTCGGCTATCGCTATATTGCTGGGTTCTTGTTGCTACCTACAATTTAACAATAAGTAGCCCAACGCGTAAGGCGCAAAGTCAGCGCAGATTAATTCAGTCAATGGTTAAACACCGGCTGCTTTAATCTGAGTTGAATTTGCGCCTTTCTTTTTTCTAATCCTTTATTGTCGGGCTGAGGTTCAGGGATCGGGCTTCCCAAGCTGCTGTGAGGATGGACATAAGTGCCCATCCTCCTGTTTGTGGTTGAGGCCGGACCAAATCGGAGTTGAGGTAACTACGATCCGTGAATGATTTTCAGGCTGCCGTAGCCGTCACTGCCTTTATTGACGTGGATCTGGGCGCTGATGCGTTGCTTGAGGGCATCAACGTGGGAGATGATGCCGATGGTGCGATTGGACATGCGCAGGTTTTCGAGGGCTGCTAAGGCAGTATCGAGGGTGTCGGTGTCCAGTGTGCCGAAGCCTTCGTCGATGAACAGGCTCTCGATGCGGGTGTCGCTGCCAGCTAAATCGGAGAGCCCGAGCGCCAGTGCCAGACTAACTAGGAAGGATTCGCCGCCGGATAGGCTGCGGGTGGGGCGGATGGTGTCGGCTTGGTAACGGTCGATGATCTGCAGGCTGAGCTCGGATTCCGTGGTGCGCTGTATGGTGTAGCGGTCGTTGAGTTCGCTTAGGTGTCGGTTGGCTAATTCTAACAGCTGTGCGAGGGTGAGGCCTTGTGCGAATTTGGAGAATTTATCGCCACTAGCGGAACCAATTAGGGCGTTGAGCTCAATCCATGGGCGTGCTTCGCGTTGGAGGGTTTCGATCTTAGCGATCAGCTCGGCCTGGGAGGTGCGCGCTGTGGCATCCTGGGCAAGTAAGATTTCGATTTCGCCCAGGCGTTTATTGTGGCTGCCGATTTGTTCGTCGTNNCGCGGCCTCTTGCGGGGAACAGATACCGGCTGTAATCAGCTGCTCTAGTGTTTCGCTGGTTTGTTTAATTTGCCCCTGTAAGCTGTCGTGCTGTGTTTGCAGTGCCGACTGCTCTTGGCTGAGCGCTGCGAACTCGGCCTCGCTGAGGCGGGCGGTTTTGAGTGCTTCGATGGACTCGAAAATGGAGTCTTTGAGACGAGTCTGGAGGTTGCAAGTGATCGACTGGATACGTTGCGTGGTGGCGCTGCGGTCTTGTTGCTTTTGCGTGAGTGACTGTGCGGTATGACGTGCGGCGTCGAGTGCGGACTGGCAATCACTGCGGCGCTGCGTCTCGCTGCTGGCAACCGGAAGTACTGCGGTTTCATTTGTGGACGCCGTTTTGGGGAATTGCTCGAGAGCTTGTTGCCACTGTGATTGTTCCTCGGTTAGGCGCTGGTGTGCTTGCGTCAGTTCGGTGTGCTGGGACGCGAGTTCTTTCAAGCGCAAGTGCTGTTGCTGTTGTGCGTCGAGCTGCTGCTGATACTCGGCCCGCTTGCGCTCGAGTGCTTGGGTGTGTGTGGCCGTTGCGTCAGCAGTGCGAGCTGGTTGCAAATGGTCGGCGACTTGTTGGTTAAAAGCCTCCAGTTGTGTTTCGATTTGTTGGCGGGTAGTGGTCTGGGCCTGTTGGCAGGCTGCCAATTTATTGGCGATTTCGCTGCTGGCTTGCTGAGTGCTTTGTAATTTCGCCATCGAGACTTCGTGCCTAGCTGCGACCGTGCTGTGGTTCTCGGTGGCTTTTCGTTGCGCGTGTTCAAGTTGCTCGATGTGCGTTAATTGTGCCTCGGTTTTTTGTTGCTGTGAGTGCAGCTGCTGAAGCCATGCGGCAAACGCGTCGTTCCCTTCGATCGGTTGATGGTAGCCTGCCGCAGCGGCTTGGGTGGTGAGTGTCCTCGCTTGCTGACTGACCGCAGCGGTGGCGTCAGCGATGGTCTGCTTCAAGCCCCGGCACTTTTCGTCGAGCCGGTTGAAGTTGGCGGCGGCTTGCTTCTGTACGTGTTCAGCCTCAGTCACCACTTGCATCTGAGCTGTAAGCGCTGATTTGTCGGCATCTTCGTCTAACTCCAAGTGCTCGGCATAAGGGTGCTGCAGTGAGCCACAGAGCGGGCAAGCCTCGTCTGCTTTGAGCGCGGTGCGGTGGGTTTCAAGCTGTGCAATGAGCCGGGCTTGATGATAGATCTTCTGCTTGTCTTGCAGGGTAGCGCTGGCTTGATCGAGTGCCTCGCTGCGCATTTTGTGTATCTGAGTGGCGGCGTTGAGCTGTTCCGTGAGTGTGGGCAGTGCTTCGGTTTGCTGGGCTAGGGCAGCGCTGGCTTGTTGCCAGCTGTTGCGTTGCGCCTGAATGGTTTGAGCGGCTTGCACGGCCTGCGTGTGTGTCTTGGCCAGCTCGCGCCATTGCTCGATGGTTTTCGAATTGGCGGCATGCATAAACGCTGCGGCCGATGCAGTGACTGCAGCGCGCGCGCTGGCGACGGCTTGCTCGGAAGCTTTGACGAGGTGTTGTTTGTTCAGCAGCTCGGCTTGGGTCTTTGCCTGCTCCTGTTCGTGCGTGGCTTGTTCGGCAAGTTGCGCTTTAAAATCCCGTGCTGACTGGC
>DOCS01000183.1 GCA_003503355.1 Opitutia bacterium | reverse complement strand
TTCGAGTGTGTGAATCCACTCGATAAAGCCGGCGCCTACGGCATCCAGTCCGGTCGTGAGATGATCATCGAAGCCGTGGACGGTTCGGTGGAGAATGTAATGGGGCTGCCGATTCAAGCTCTGCAAGCGCGTTTAATGGAACACGGCTTTGATTTTCAGGACCAAAGCTGATTCGTTATACAGATTTTGGGTGAGACAACTACAGCGACGCGGGTCAATCATCCGTTTACCGAATCTCGCTGCAAACAGTGGGGGGCGTCTGTGTGGGCGCTCCTTATCGCGCTATTACTGCACTTGAGTGTGATTGTGTTGTTGCCGCAAGAGTGGCTGTTGTCGCAGCAGTTCACCCAAGGCGACGACGCGGAACCGTTGGAGGTCACGTTGCTGCCGCCTGATCCAATCTCGCCGGATGAGATGCAATACGTCGAAGCCAACCCGCAAGCGCCTGAGAATACACCGGACCGCACGGATCAATATTCTTTCCGTAACCAGCAAGCAGCCAGCCAAAGTTCTAACGATGCACAGCCGGAGGCGCCCAATGTTAATGGCGAGGAGGAGGATGCGCACAAAATCGTCCAAGGTACGCAGCAGCAGGCAGCTCCGCTGTCACCGGGGGTGTATTCGCCTGCGGTGCATGCGGGCGAAGGGCCGGACTCCGAAGGAGGCAAAGCCGGGGCGCAGGCCGCTGTGCCAGTCGCTCCGGCGCAGCCGTTGCCAGCACCTGAATTTATCCAGCAAAAGCCCGATACTGAAGACGGACTCGGCAGCAGTCTGGAAACACCTGGGCAGGCGAGCGAGGTGTTGCCGAATCCGCAGCCTGACGCGCCGATCAACGTCTATCAACCGCCAGCGCACACGGCAGCCGCGCAGCTCGGCGACGGCAATGGTGGTGCGGTTGAGGCAAAGCCCATGCCGCGTAAGCGACCCCGCCTCGCACCCGAACTGGTGCAGGGACCGCTGATGCGCTCCCGTGGCTCGGTCAGTCACCGCGGCACGATTGCGATCGATGCGACCTTCAGCGAGTTCGGTGAATATCAGCAGCAGTTCTACGCAGCCCTACAGGCCGGTTGGTATCAGGAAATCGAATTTTTCCAGCCGATCGATACCTCGGCGCGCGTAGTCGTTGGCTTTCGGATCAAAGCGGACGGCAGCATCCACGATGTCGAGGTGCTACATACGACAGCGGGTGAAATCGCCACCTTGATCTGCGAGACCGCGATTACCAAGCGTTCCCCGTTTCGGCCATGGACCCGAGAGATGGTTCAAGTGTTCGGTGACGAGCGAACGCTGCGGGTGGCGTTTCATTATCGTTGAATTAGACGCGTGCTTGAAATCGTGCGAGTGGGGCTGGTATCAGTTGAATCGAGTGTTGAGCTTTTGGCCGTCTCAATCATATTAACTGCTTCGCCATGAACTCTGCTCAAACAACGACTGTAAATGATCTTCCGCTTGGCCCTGGAGTTGGTTTACTTGTGTCTAATCAGGATGGACTGGTTGCCTTGGATAAACCGGTCGGTGTGATGTCGCACCCCAATAAACGGGGGGACAGTAATCGCTCGCTGCTCAATGCGAAGTATGATTACGACTCAGAGATGTACACCTGGGAATTCGGTGATATCACACATCGTGCGTGGCTGATCAACCGTCTCGATTCGCCGACCTCCGGAGTGATTCTGATCGCTCTGAATGGGGCGTTGAGCACGACCATTAAGCAGCTGTTTTCCAAACATAAGGTGAATAAGGTTTATTATGCGCTGGTTCAGAATACCCCAAGGGTGTCCGTCGGCGCTTGGAACGATACCATGAAAAAGGACGTTTACCCCGGTAAAAGTGTGGTGTCAGGGGGACAGCGGGTTCCCGCAAAGGCACGCTATCAAGTGATGCAAGCGCCGAGTGGAGTGTTTGCCGTTAGCTTGCTCAAGCTCAAGCCGCTCACAGGGCGCACTCACCAGTTGCGCGTACAATGCAAAAATCATGGTCATCCCATCGTCGGCGACCGCACCTACGGTAACTTCGCTTTTAATCGTGAAGTGGTCGCTGCCACAGCAGAGAAGCGAATGATGTTACATTCCGGTGAGAGCACCATACGTTACACATTCAAAGGAAAGTTACGCGACTTTCACGCCATCGCTCAACTGCCGAAGGCATTTGAAGCTGTGTTACGCTTTCGCCCAGGACTCAATGCCGGTAGCTCACAGACACCACCAGCCAGCTTAAGCAAGGCGCCTCGTAGTGTGTTGCAAGGCCGCCGTTTTAAGCAGTAACTGCCACGGTTAAATGAGTTAGGAGTAGGCGCCACTTTTGTTTGTCTGTGGTCGAGAAGTATGTTTACTTAGTTAGATGTCGATTGATTCCGGTTACCAACGCGACGAACGCCTGATCATCAGGATGGCCGTTGTATGCGGAGTTCTTCTCGGAGTCTTGGTTTATTTTTTGGCGCAAACACAGAGTCCGCGGAAAGATCCGGTGTTACCTGAAGATGTCTGGCGAGTGGTGAATGAACTTGCCCCAGCGGCAGGGCTCGATCCTGAATTTGTTTATGCGTTGGCTTGGGCTGAGAGTGGGCTCAATGCGCGGGCGCGCAGTTCGGTTGCACGCGGAATCATGCAGTTGACGCGACCAGCCTGGACTGAAGTGACCGATGAGTCGTATCGTTTGGCATGGGATTGGCAGACGAATATACGGGTCGGCATCGACTATCTGGTATTCTGTCGGGACTACCTGAAGTCGCACAATTCTTTTAATTACCAACTATTGGCGGCCAGCTATCGTTATGGCCCTTATTATGTTCGGAATAAGAATTTTGATCTCAAGCAGGTGAAGCCTCCGAAAAACAAAATCTATCAGAATATTTTCGCTGGCAATGTACGACCTGTTGCGCCGCCTGCATTGCTCTTAACTAGCGAGTAGCGGGTATAGCTGAAAGCCACGAGATGAGGGCGTTTTTCCGCTGGTTGGCGTGATACTGAAAACCGCTGGCATTTGAACCTTCACATCGGCTAGCTCTTATGGCTATTTATCAGCGTCGCCAAACGAAGCGATGTATTGATTACATGCACCACGAACAAACGAACAATCCCTTACACGGCTACACGCTCGAACAGATCGTAGTCAGCCTTTCCGATTACTATGGCTGGGAGGGCTTGGGCGGCCGTATTGAGATACGCTGCTTCAACGACAACCCGTCGGTCAAATCCAGTCTCAAATTTCTGCGCAAGACCCCATGGGCACGCAAGAAAGTGGAAGCGTTGTTTATCTACACGCTGGACAAATACGGAACGGAAGACGACGGCGAGAACTGAGTGAGGAGGCTAGGATTTAGCTAGCGGATCGCCTTTTGTAGTGGGCAGTTTTCGACGTCAATACGCGTGCCTTGGCGGTAACTTTGTAGTAGACGCTTGGACTCTGTGGCTAGCATGCGGCGGACTTCTCGCCGGGCACCTTTGTCACGTGCGATGTGCATATGATCGTAGGCGGTGGTCTGGTGGCGCATCCAAGCGATGGTTGCCGCCTCGGCGCGCTGTTCGATCGGAATGCGTTTGGTGCGTGCCACCGTACCACTGCCGACAGGCGTTGCATGCGCTGAAATCAATTTCGCGAGCCGATCGGCCAGCAGGCTGTAGCGTGGATGGAAGTTTAGATAGTCGCGTAGTGCGGCAGTGAAGTCTTCGGTGTAAACCACTTCCTGCGCGGCGCGGCGGGCACGGCCGACGTCCAGTTTTTTTTGGTAGGCCGGGTCGGCGCGCTCGATCTCAAGCGCAAGCCGCAGGGCTTCGATGCGCTGTGCCGGTGCCCAGACCCCGCGTGAGAATTCCTTGCGGCCCTTCTTTTCTTTGACAGTCCAGCTCGGACCATCGGCTTTAATGCGTCGGCTAAGCGCGGCATCGCCGGGCGCCAGCAGCGCCCAGCCGTCGGGCACAGGGAGGCACTCGCCTTGTGGGCTGAACACATGGCGCGCTTTGGGGCAGGGGCGGACTTCGAGGGATTCGGGCATCGCTGAGAATAATGACAGTGAATCTGTGCACAGTACCATTCAAATCGTCTTACCTCGTATGAACGCGTGGCATACGATCTGAGGCGGATGTGCATCTCCGCGACTGTAGTGCCGAGCCTATCGGTTGTGTGCGGTCAAACGACTACACTGAACTCCTGGCACTCGGCTAATTCGTGACTTCCTCAAAGTACTCAGATTATGTAAGGAAGACTTGAATGCGGCTAGACTCAAAACTAGCGCTGACGGCGTTGAATGAGCGCCAGTGCGAACAATCCTACAAACAATGCGGTCGCACGGGGTTCAGGGACTACAGTGAGTGTGCCGCTTGAGTCAAATTCACCATAACTCACTGGATCAAAGTTGCCAATCTCGACCGAAAGTGTACCCGTGCCTCCCGAAAGCGTCATCACTTCATCAAAGAATGTAGAATCAGCACCGGCGGTTGTCAGCGTTACTTCGGCAGTGCCCGTGGCACTTGTGTCACTACTATTGGCAACATCAGTCCGCAGATACAGAACATCACCGGAAGCAACGAGTGCGCCGTTTTGAAACATCTTGAAATCGGTTACATCGTTATCAGCCTCCGAGTAATACTCGAACCCAGCGGATGATGCGCCTGGGGAGAGGTGGTTGGTCAGCTCAAGGTCACCGAATGTCCATGTAAGCTGGGTGATGTCGTGCGTATCAAAGTAACTGAAACCTACTTGTGAGGTGGCAGTCGCATTGCCGTTATCGAGCGATTCAAACATGTGTGAGCCCTGGACCCAGGCAAGCGACGAAGTCGTGTCCGAGTTAGTCGTCGTGCCGGACCAATTAATCACCACCGCGGTCAGTGGAGACGCAGTGACAAGAGCGATCGATGTGAGAGAGAAAATACGATTTGTCATGATAGAATCGAGTTGGCATATGAAGTGGAGGGCAAGGCAAATTTGAGGCGCAAGTGCTCAAGTTCGCTCGGGGCCTATCACTTGAGCGCGGCATGCAGGATCTCCACGGGGTGGCGGGCGGTGAGGCCGGTGCCGTCTTTGATCTGGTGGCGGCAGCTGGTGCCAGGCGCGGCAATCAGTGTAGCGGCGGGCGCAGAGCGCAGGGCGGGGAAGAGCACCAGCTCGCCGATTTGCATCGACAGCCGGAAGTGCTCGGTTTCGTAGCCGAAGGCGCCGGCCATCCCGCAGCAACCGCTGGCGATGGACTCGACCGTGTAGTTACGCGGCAGGCTCAGGGCAGCGATGCTGCCGCCGGTCCCGACCAAGGCTTTTTGAAAGCAGTGTCCGTGCAGTTTGATGTGCTGGGGGGCGTCGGTAAATGCGTCGGCGGTGATGCGTCCCGCCTCGGCTTCGCGCGCGATAAAGTCGTCGATCAACAGGCAATGCGGCGCGAGCGCTTGAGCCGCGGTTTTGAGGGTGGGTTCGGCGAGGTCGAGTGCTTCGTCGCGAAAGGTTAAGATGCCTGCGGGTTCGACGCCGAGCAGTGGACGCTCGGCGCTGACCTTCGGTGCGAGGCTGCGGAGGTTGCCGTTGATCTTCTGTTGGGCTTTGCGAATTAGGCCCTTCGACAGATAGGAGCGCGCGCTCTCGCCATGTTCGGGAATCTCGACACTGTAGCCTAGATGCTCCAGTAGCTCGATGGCTTTGATCCCCAGATGAACGTCGTTGAAGTTGGTGTACTCATCGTTGAAAAAGTAAACCGAACCGAGCGTACCAGCATGGGCGTGCGGGCGGTGGCGCGCAAACCAGGTGGCGAAAGTGGTGCGCGGCAGCAGCGGAATGCTGCGTTCGGGGTGAAAGCCAATCAGGCGGTTGATGAGCTTGCGCAGAAAGACGGTGCCAAATAGCACATTCCAGGCCCACGGGGCGCGGGCTGCGAGCTTTTGACTGCTGGCAAAACTGGCGATCATTCGCGTGCGCAGGGAGATGCCATTGGCATCGTAATAGTGCTGCATGAATTCGGCCTTGAGCTTGGCCAGATCGACGGTGGAGGGGCACTCCTTCTTGCAGCCCTTGCACGATAAGCAGAGGTCGAGTACCTCCCTGACATCCGGATTGTCAAACACGCTGCGTGCGCCGTGCGGCGGGGTTGTGAGCGCCTGACGCAAGATGTTGGCGCGTGCGCGGGTGCTGTCTTTTTCGTTACGCGTGGCCATGTAGCTCGGGCACATCGTGCCGCCACTGAGTTGCGTCTTACGGCAATCGCCCGAGCCATTGCACATTTCGGCTGCGCCCAGCATGCCCTTTGATGCCGACCAATCAAATACAGTGTGCAATGCAGGGCTCTGTTGGCCGGGCATGAAGCGTAGCGAGGAATTCATCGGTGGGGTGTCGACGATTTTATTGGGATTGAAAATGCCGTTGGGATCCCAGCTGCGCTTCACTTGTTTGACCAGCGCGTAGTTCTTGCCGCCGATCATTTGCTCGAGGAACTCACCGCGTAGGCGGCCGTCGCCGTGCTCGCCGGAGAGGGAACCGCGGTATTCCTTGACTAGCTCGGTGACCGTTTGTGCCACTTCGCGGAACATGCGGTTGCCGTCTGCGGTTTTCAAATCGATGATCGGGCGTAGATGAATTTCGCCCGATCCGGCATGCGCGTAGTGCACGCAGTCCAAGCCGAAGCGTGTCTTGAGACGGCGGTTGAACTCGGCGATATAGTCTGGCAAGTCGGCGACGCGCACGGCGGTGTCTTCGACCACGGGCACCGGTTTGGCATCGCCGGGCATATTGGACAGCAGGCCGAGCCCAGCTTTGCGCAGGTCCCAGATGCGCGCAGTGTCGTCGCCAAACAGCACGGGGTAGGCATAGCCGAGCCGAGCGGCGCGCAGGTCAGCCTTCAGTTTGTCGGTCACTGCGCATACCTCCGCCTCGCTTTCACCGCGTATTTCGGTGACCAGTACTGCCCTCGGTTGCCCTTCGATAAAGAAACGGTTGGCGCGGTGCTCGAGGCTGCGCTCGGTGCATTCGAGTAAATAGTGATCGATCAGTTCGACGGCAAAGCAATCGTAGCGGACTGCGATTTGGGTGGCGTGCAGCGCGTCGTCGATCGAGTCGAAGTGGGCGCATTGCAAGCCAACGACCGGTGCCGGCAGGGGATCGCAGTGCAGCTTGATTTCGGTGATCAGGCACAGGGTGCCCTCGCTGCCGGCGATGAGCTTACCGAAATGAAACAGCAGGTCGGATTCGGGGTCGAAGACCGCGGCATCCATCAGCAGGTCGAGGGCATAGCCGGTGTTGCGGCGCGGTATTTCGGGATGGGGGAATTCACGGCGGATCTCATCGCGATTGGAGGAGTCGCTGAGCATCGCGCGGATGTCGCGGTAGATGCGGGTTTCGAGGCAGTCCGGCGCGTCACATTTAGCGGCAAATTCGGCTGCATTGAGTCGGCCGAATACGGCTTTGGAGCCATCGGCCAGCAGGGCGGTCACTTCCAATACATGATCGCGTGTACTGCCGTAACGGATCGAATTGGAGCCGCAGGAATTATTGCCAAGCATACCGCCGAGCATGGCGCGGTTCTGGGTGGATGTTTCCGGGCCGAACAATAGACCGTGTGGCTGTAGCGCCATGTTCAGCTCATTGCGAATCACACCAGGCTGTACGCGCACCCAACACGCCTCGGCATTGATCTCGAGAATGCGGGTAAAGGCACGCGAGACATCGACCACGATGCCCGAGCCAACGACTTGGCCCGCCAGCGAGGTGCCGGCCGTGCGTGGGATCAGCCCGATGCCCTGCGCGTTGGCATACGCAATCAGCTGCGAAAGGTCGGCTTCGTTGGCAGGGAACGCCACCGCCAGCGGCATTTCCTGATAGGCCGAGGCATCGGTCGCGTAGATGCGGCGCATCAAGTCGCCGCTGTGGAGCTCGCCAGCGAGCTGCGCGTTAAGGTCGGTGAGCGTCACGGCGAAGCGAATGGCCTGCGGTTAACTATCCGAAGCACCCTCGGGCAGGAAGGCATCTTCTCCGAACAAGCCCAAGGTAATACTCATGTTGAGGAAGGTCAGGTCGCCCATTGAATGGCAGAGCATGAAGCGCGGATCATTGTGCAGGGTGGACAACTCCATGCGCAGTTGGTGCACTTTTTCGGTGCTTGAAATTTGGTC
>DOCS01000004.1:1336-5035 GCA_003503355.1 Opitutia bacterium | reverse complement strand
AATGGCTATACAGACCAAAGACTACGACTTTTCCGCGATCGAGCCCAAGTGGCAGGATTTCTGGGAGACACAAGCAACCTACAGCGCGAAGGATTTCGAGGACAAACCCACGTTCTACGTCCTCGACATGTTTCCGTATCCTTCCGGTGCTGGACTGCATATCGGCCATCCGGAAGGTTACACTGCAAGTGATGCGCTGAAACGCTTCAAAAAAGCACAGGGGTTTAACGTGCTCCACCCAATGGGCTGGGATGCGTTTGGTCTGCCGACCGAGCAGTATGCCATCAAAACCGGCAAGCATCCGCGCGAGACCACCGAACAGAACGTCGCTCGCTTTAAAGAACAACTGCGTCAGCTCGGCTTCGCTTACGACTGGGAGCGTGAAGTCAACACCACCGACCCCGGCTATTTTAAGTGGACACAGTGGATCTTCATGCAGCTGTTTAAGAAGGGCCTCGCCTATGTCGAAGAGAAGCCGGTTTGGTTTTGCCCCGACCTCGGCACCGTGCTGGCCAACGAGGAAGTGCTCAATACCTCCGAAGGTCCGCGTTCCGAGCGTGGCAGCTTCCCGGTCGAACGCCGCCCGATCCGCCAATGGGTGCTGCGCATCACTGAATACGCCGAAAAACTAATCGCCGGGCTGAAGGACCTCGATTGGCCCGACTCCACCAAACGCCTGCAGGAAAACTGGATTGGTCGCAGCGAAGGCGCTGAAATTACTTTTGATGTCAGCGGACACGACGCCCAGCTGAGCGTGTTCACTACTCGTCCTGATACATTGTATGGCGCCACCTACATGGTGATTGCGCCCGAGCACCCGCTATTGTCAAAGATCACCACAGCCGATCAAAGCGATGCAGTATTCGCCTACGCCCACAAAGCGAAGAGCAAATCCGATTTGGAACGCGCGGAACTGAGTAAAGAAAAGACCGGCGTCTGGACTGGTGCCATGGCGATCAATCCCGTGACCGGCACAGAAATCCCGATCTGGGTAGCCGACTATGTGCTGATGACTTACGGCACCGGCGCCATCATGGCGGTACCCGCGCACGACGAGCGTGACTATGCGTTCGCCAAAGAATTTGATTTGGCGATTACGCAAGTCATCGAGGACAGCGGCGCTGCCGAAAAAGATGCCTCGGGCGCGCTCACCCAAGCGTACACCGGCCCCGGTGATTTGATCAATTCCGGCGAACAAAGCGGCAACAACTCCGAGTCCGCAAAAAATGCCATTATCGAGCAACTGGCAGCCGATGGGCGCGGCGAAGCGACCGTCAACTTTAAGCTCCGCGATTGGCTCTTTTCCCGTCAGCGTTACTGGGGCGAGCCCTTCCCGATTGCTTGGGTCAGCGAGGCCGATTATGCACAGGTCGATGACTCGCTCAAGTCGGTCGAGCGCCCGGTCAGCTGTGAATTGAACGGTCAGCTCCGCTTCGCTGTCGCCTTGCAGGAATCGGAGCTGCCACTGGCGCTTCCCGAGGTTGAAAGCTACACACCATCCCCCGATGGACAAAGCCCGCTCTCCAAGGCCGGCGAATGGCTCCACATTTACATTGATCCAAAGACCGGTGCGACCTCCTCCGAGGCGGTTGAAGGTTGGATTCCCGCCAGCCGCGAGACCAACACAATGCCGCAATGGGCGGGGTCCTGCTGGTACTACTTGCGCTACATCGATCCAAATAATACCGAAGCGCTAATCGACCCTGAAAAGGAGAAATACTGGGGCTCTCCTGACCTATACATTGGCGGCGCGGAGCATGCCGTCCTGCACCTCCTCTACGCTCGTTTCTGGCACCATGTGCTGTACGACCTCGGCGTGTTGAGCGAGCCGGAACCCTTCAAAAAACTCTTCCACCAAGGCATCATTCTTGGCGAGGATGGCGAGAAGATGTCCAAAAGCCGTGGCAACGTGGTCAACCCTGAGACGATCATCGAGAGCTATGGCGCCGACGCACTGCGCCTCTACCTAATGTTCCTCGGACCGCTCGAAGCCATGAAGCCATGGAACACCAATGGCATCGAAGGCATCGCTCGTTTCCTGCGCAAAGCATGGCGTCTGGTCGTCGCTGAAGACGGCGGCGTGCAAGCCAATGTCAGTGCAACCGCTGAACTCGATCCGGAAACCGAGCGCGTGCTGCACGCTACGATCAAGAAGGTCACGGAGGATTACGAAAGCCTCGGCTTCAATACCGCGATTTCACAGATGATGATTTGCGTCAACCAGCTCGGCAAAGCCGAGACACTGACCACAGCAGCGGTTGAAACCTTCATCAAATTGCTCGCTCCATTGGCTCCGCACCAAAGCGAGGAGCTATGGCAACGTCTGGGCAATACTGGCAGCATTGCCGAAGCAGGCTGGCCTCAATTCGACGAGAGTAAACTGGTGGAGGATACGATTAAAATCATCTTTCAGATCAACGGAAAATACCGCGGTGACGCTCAACTGCCTGCAGACGTCACCAAGGACGAGGCAATTGCCGCGGCCAAAGCCAATGCAAAAATCAGCGCCCACATCGAAGGTAAAGCAATCAAACGCGAGATCTACGTGCCGGGCAAAATCGTCAACATTGTAGCCGTCTAATGCCTCTGAAAGCCCACAGCGTTTGGCACGCACTTCGCGCACTGACGACCGCGATCGTGCTAAGCGCTGGGCTATGCCCAGCGCAGGCGCAAGCGATGACCGATGGCATTGCCGTCGTCACAAGTGAACAGGGCGCGATACAGATCACCGACGAAAACGGCCACAGTTTTAGCCCCAACTTGCACCAGACTCTGCTCTTAAACGGATCGAGGATACAAACCGGTGAAGGCGCACACCTCTTCATGGCATTGTCCAATGGCGTGGGCGTCGGCATCAAAGGAAACAGCGAAGTTGTGTTTGAGTCTTATCAGCAACGGCCTTTCAGCGCGAAACAACAAAGCATTCGCCATGAGCCTTCGAAGTCCGAGTTGTCACTACAAATTACCCAAGGTACGATCGCGCTTGCGGGCAACCGCTTGTCTCCGATTTCTGAACTGCTAGTTGACCTGCCGAGTGGAACAATACGAATCCATTCGGCGAACTGTGTGGTGCAACGCAACGACCTTGAGACGGTGGTCACAGCCTGTGATAAAGAAAGTACATTCACGTATTACAGCCCGAATAAAACAACACGGGAATTTTTCGTCGGCCCCGAACGCCTGCGCCTCAATGAAGCAAACGGTCAAATCGTACTGAAGACTGAAAGCATGACACCAGCCACCCTGCCTGAGGAGTGCCAACAGCTGGCGGCAGCCACCCAACAGGCCAGCCAGCGGGTGTTTTTCAAGGCAACTGCCCCCGGTGAGACGCCGCAACCAGTGCTGATTGTTTCACCTGATTATTTTGAGCAACCTGCTGCCCGCCCCTACCAGTTCAACGAATAAAACCGCTATGAGTGCCCCGCTATCCCAATTCCTTCCGGATACATTTGATCAACGCCCGATCGGCTTGATCGCTGGTAAAGGCCGCTACCCCGTACTGATGGCGGAACGAATCCGTGCCGCCGGCTTGCCGCTACGGGTCGTTTCCTTCGCCGGCGAAACCGAACAGGCGCTGATCGACTCCATCGCCAAAGGAGCGCACCTCCAAATCAAAGTCGGTCAGCTCGGCAAGCTGCTCAAGTCACTGGAAAAGCTCGGCTGCGGTTACGCACTGATGGCGGGGCAAATCACCCCACG
>DOCS01000004.1:0-1260 GCA_003503355.1 Opitutia bacterium | reverse complement strand
ATTTTCGGCGCAATTTCCAGTGAGATTGAAGCCATTGGTATTCAAATGCTCGACGCCCGTACCTTCCTCGACGATCAGCTGGCCTCCGAGGGGCTGATGACCACCGGAAAGTTGAAGGCCGAAGTCCCCGACATCCAGCATGGTATTGGTATCGCCAAAAGTATGGCCGACCTCGATGTGGGCCAGGGCGTCGTGGTGCGCAAAGGAACTGTTCTTGCGGTGGAGGCTTATGAAGGCACCGACCCCATGCTCCAACGCGCGGGGACCTTCAAAACCGATGGCCTGATCTTTGTGAAGACGGTCAAGCGCGCACAAGACTATCGCTTTGACGTGCCCGTCTTTGGACAGCGCACGCTGGAAGTGATGCATGCCAGTGGCATCCGCACTGCGGCACTTGAAGTGGGACGCGTGTTAATTCTAGATAAATCCGCCATCATCCAAAGCGCGCGCAAACTCAAAATCGAGCTATACGGCTACCAGAGCGAGGAAAGGTAGGATTCGTCGGGAACACGGATCACAACGGCGGTCGCCGTCGTGCTACCCACAAAAAACGGTGACATCATAACAGCTGCTAGTGTCGAGCAATACAACAGCGCGGCCGCGACAGCGATTGCCCCAGAGCCCATCAGCGCTACAATTCCGATGGAGTGTGGCTGTCTGTTATTTCCGCTGACACATTTCAATGTGCTGACAATCGAGGTCATTCGGAGCGTGTAGGCGAGTTGACACAATGTGTAAGTTTCACAGTGCACCTGCGTTTACTATTCCATGGCTACTTTTACTCACTTATCTGATGTGCATTTCGACGAACTAGATGCACTCGGCGTCCTCCATCACACCCGTTACCTGCTGCACTTAGAGCGCGCGCAGCAAAAGTTTTTTGAACATTTACTCGGCGTCGAGGACTTCAACATCGAACGGGACGAAGACATCTACGTCGTGGTGCACAATGTAAATGCACGGTTTCGGCAACCATTGCGCAACCCAGGCTGCATAGCGGTCGACTATACCATCGATCGGATTCGCAGCGGTGGGGTGACAATGGCCTTTACCATACGCCATCCCGAAGATGGCACAGTCTACTGCGATGGTATGCGAACGGTGTGCAAATTGTCGGCAACGACGCATCAGCCGACGCCATGGACCGCGCCATTTAGGGCTGCAATGGAAGCACATAAAACAGCATAGCTGATGCTATGATCGAAACAGTGTGATGCGAGTGAACGGTAAAATCATTCAGAAGCAGCATTTGCCGTCCAA
>DOCS01000050.1:4977-6445 GCA_003503355.1 Opitutia bacterium | reverse complement strand
ATGGCCGGTCGCGGTACCGATATTAAGCTCGGCGAAGGCGTCGCGGCACTCGGTGGACTATTTGTGGTGGGCACCGAGCGTCACGAGTCGCGTCGTATCGACCGCCAGTTGCGTGGACGTTGTGCGCGTCAGGGGGACCCCGGGCTTTCGAAGTGCTTTGTCTCGCTGGAGGACGATTTGATGCGCTTGTTTGCCAATGCCGGACCGATCTCGCGCATCTTGGAGAAGTCGATGACCGAAGGTGAGGAGCTGGAGCACCCGGCGCTGAATTGGTCGATCGAAAATGCGCAGAAGAAGGTCGAGCAGCAGAATTTCTCGATTCGTAAGCGCTTGCTGCAGTTCGACGACGTGCTCAACACGCAGCGCGAAGTCATCTACGGCATTCGTAACGAAGCGATTCAGTCGGACACGCCGCGCGATATCATTTACGCAATGATTGAAGAAGAGCTGGAAGTCCGTCTGGACAGTCTGGCTGGCGACAAAGATGGCGATGCGATGGAGCACTTCCTCGCGTGGTTGAACGCATACTTCCCGCTGGCGCTCAAGGCCGAAGACATCGCTAAATTGGACACTGACGCGCAACACGCCCTGATTCTTGAGCGCATCAAGGAGGCTTACCAGCAGCGCGAAGCCTTTGAAGACGCGGAGGCACTGGTTGGTTTGGAACGTTACATCGTGATTCGTTCGTTGGACCGTCGCTGGCAGGACCATCTGACCGAGATGGAAGAGTTGCGTCGCAGTGTCAATCTGCGCAGCTATGGGCAGAAAGATCCGCTCAGCGAGTACAAGAGCGAAGCGTACGTCTTCTTTGAGGAGCTGATGAACAACGTACGCAGTGAGATCTGTAATGCGGTCTTCCGCACCGCCACCAATCAGGATGCTTTCCAGAACATGCTCGCCCGCATGTCACAAACAGCTCAGGTGGCTGGCCCTGGCACTGGCCAAGCGCAATCAGTGGGAGCTCTAGCGGGCGCAGTGGCTCAGGCGGCACCAGCGAAAGCGCCGGCTGCGCGCAAGCCAGTTGAATTGCCAAAGGTGGAGCCGGTTCGCCGCGAACTGCCGAAGCTAGGGCGCAATGACATGGTGACGATCCGCAAGGGCGGAGAGACCCAAGAGCTGAAGTTCAAGAAGGCTGAAGCGATGATACTCAACGACGGTTGGAATCTGGTGCAGAAGTAGCCGCGAGCTGTCTCGTTTTTAGAAGCCATCCAGGGAGTATTCTCTGGGTGGCTTGTTTGTTGGTGTTGTGACTGTTTTGTTGCAGCGAAGCAGGGCTGCAGAATGTAGCCCGGTTCGAGCTGCATGTTGCACGGCGTTGTTTTATTGAAACATCTTATTCCAAATCATGTCAGCCGCGGAAGAGGCGGGTGCTTCAGCCGTATTAACCGCTTCGAGTGCTTCTGCCTTCGCCTTCGCTTTCGCCTCGGCTTCTGCCAGCGCCTCGGCTTCTGCCAGCGCTTCGGCTTCT
>DOCS01000050.1:0-4923 GCA_003503355.1 Opitutia bacterium | reverse complement strand
ATTCGGTGGTCGGACTGACGGCGAATTTCTAGCGAATCCGCTTTAACCTTAATGATTTCCGCCACGAGTTTTCGCCCAGTTTGATCTGATAGGCTTTGAACTGTCTTAAGTGCGCGCTGTGCAAATCCGTCGTGTTTTTGAGGTGTGGGCGCCTGGGGTGCTTGTGATACGCTATCGGTTGTGTCTGCTTCAATTGAATTCAGCTTTAGTTGAGCGGCATTACTTTCTTTGAGGATTTGTTGTTCCCACAGGTAGGCAGCAAAAGCTAGGTCCTCTGCGCAGAGTAATGAATGGGGGAGTTGCAGAATGTGTTGGTCGTTTTGTCGGCGCACTTTCAACGAACCCGCTTGGACGTTGATGATTTCTGCGACGATTTGTCGCCCGTTTTTGTCTGAGAGGGTTTGGACCGTTTGTCGCGCGCGTTGTGCAAAGTTGTCGTTTTCCTTTAGCGACTCGGGTGCTTCGGAGATCTCGGCGGGTTCAGGGGCTACTTGAGTGGTAGCGGCATCTTCGAGTTTTTGTTGTTCAGCCAAAAAGGAGGCAAATGCTTGATCCTGGGCCTTGGTCAGTGAGTCTGGAAGCTCCATGGGCCGGCTGTCCGGTGGGCGTAACATTTTGGCTGGTTCAAAAGACGGGGGTCTCAGTGTATTGGCGTCTGTAAAGGACCCTCCAGCACTGATTGCAATGACGATAAGAATTAAGGTACGCATAATGAAGTGGCACTGTCGGGGAGACGCGAGTCGAAGGCGTTGCGTAGCCTGTATCGAAGTTCTAGGAGACATTTGTAATGTTGAGGTCTAACGGTTATACATGGCGGACATTAACGATCGGGCGTTTTGTGAACGATCGTTCGCCCATCTTCAAGCATTCAAATTGTCTTCAAATTAAAAATGCCGTTCGCAATTCAGTAATATTGGTTGGCATTAGGCTTCGAATGTGAACAAAGCATTGGCGGGCGATTATGGGGCGTTAACCTATGTTCCAATTCAATTTCAGCTCTGAGTCGCTGCGTGCATGGTGGATGCATTTTTTCGTCAGGATTCAGATAGCTCTGTAAAGCGTATGGTCTTGCCTCAGGGGGGAAAAATTCACCTTCTCGAAAAAAGATGAAGCATTGCAGAATTTGGGGCCTGGTAGCGGGTGTGTTTTCAGCGCTCATGTGGGTGCTTTCGATGCCGCCGTTTGAGTTCGCCGAAGCGGCTTATGTGGCGTTCGTGCCGCTGTTGCTGTGGCAGTATACTCGGCCGGGGCGTCGGCTGACTGTCTTGGTGGGGCTCGGCACCGGCTGGCTGTCGTGGTTGTTCATTCTGATCTGGCTGCGACATGTCACCTGGTTTGGCACACTGGCCTTGTCTGGTGTGCTCGCGGTTCTTTTTGCGGCATGGTTGCTGTTGGTTGGCTGGATGTTGCCCCGAGTGGCCGACCGCTCTTTTGTGATCCGGGCGCTCGCTTTTGCCGGATTGGCGGGCGCGTGGGTTGTGTTGGAGTGGGTGCGGACGTGGCTATTCTGGGGCTTTCCGTGGGCGCCGATGGCATTGAGTCAATGGCAGCGGCCAGTGGTGTTGCAGATTGCGGCCTGGACCGGGGCTTATGGAGTTTCGTTTCTGCTTATCTATTTCAATTTCTGCATTGCTCAGACGCTGCGTAGTCGGGTGGTGACGAAAGAGCGGAAGCTGTGGACAGGCTGGTTCAGTCTCGATCTTTACGTGGCGATGGCGGCATTGGGGCTGTGCATTTTTGTCTTTTTCAAATCGCTGCCGAGTCGGGACGCGGCGCAGGAACTTTTGACCGCCGCAGTGGTGCAGCCCTACATCGCCCCAGAACTGAAGTGGGATGAGACGAAAGAGTTGGAAAATTTGGCAATTTTGGAGCGGCAGACGCGCTTCGTCGCCAGTTTGGAGAGCGACTTGGTACTATGGCCGGAGGCGGCGACGCCATGGCCGATCGTCGGCTATCCGGAAATGCAGGCGCGGGTGGAGGCGTTGGCGGATGAAATCGGCAAGCCGATCCTGATGGGCAATCTCTTTGCCGACCGTGAGGCGGGCCTGTGGTATAACGGTGCGTTCCTGGTTGAGCCGACGACGGGCTTGGCGGATGATTTTTACGTCAAGCGCGAGCTGGTGCCGTTTGGCGAGTACGTGCCCGAACCTTTCGGTTTTATAGAGAAAGTCGTGCCGCTGGGCGGGAGTTTTATCCCTGGAACCACGCCTGGCTTGATCGCGCTTGAGGTTCGAGGGCAGAGCCTACAGGTCGGCTCTTTGGTCTGCTATGAGGATGCTTTTCCGCATCTGGCGCGAGCGAGCGCACGGGCGGGAGCGCAGGTGTTCTTCGTGGCGACTAATAATGCATGGTACGGTGAAGAGGGCGGTGCGCCACAACACGCGGCACACTCCGTGTTGCGCGCGGTGGAGAATCGGCGGCCGGTGATGCGCTGTGGCAATGGCGGTTGGAGCGGCTGGATTGATTGTTACGGCACGGTGCGTGATGTGCTGCGCGATGCGAAGGGGAGCGTTTATTTTCGTGGTGGCGGTAGCTACACGGTGGTCCATTTTGAAGAGTGGATGCGACGGCAGAGCTTTTATACGCGGCACGGCGACTGGTTCGTTGCTGTTTGCGGAGGTCTGGTGCTTGTTGCGCTCAGTCTCGGCTGGCGTCTGCGGCGAAAAGGCTAGCTTGTTGAGCCCCGTGCGCTCGGGGCATAAAAAAGCCCTGCGGCTGAAGAGCGGCAGGGCTTTTGTGTGACAGTCGAACTCGCCTAGTAGTTGGCGGACTGTTCGCGGAAGAATTCCTGTAGGACTTCCATGCGTTTTTGCTGAATCTGTTCTTCTTTCACCTCTTCTTTGCTGCGCTGCCGCTCATTTTCGGTTATGATGCGGCGCATCTTATGGGTCGCGATGGTTTGAATCTGACGCACGCGCTCGCGGGTGATGTCGAATTTCTCGCCGACTTCCTCGAGGGTGAGGGGCTGGTTGCCGTCTAGTCCGAAGCGCAGGCGGATAATTTCACCTTCGCGCGGCTCGAGGCGTTCGATGACGGATTGAATATCGTCATTCATCGACTTGTGTTGCAGATCTTCCAGTGGGGTTGTCTGATTTTCATCGCCGACTAGTTCGCCGAAGCTGGTGTCGCCATCCTCGCTGACGGGTGCGTCAAGCGATGCGGGGCGCGTGCTGACGGACTTCAGGTGAGCGACCTTGTTGACCGGCATCTCCATTTCGTAGCCGATTTCTTCGTCCGAAGGCTCGCGGTCGAGTTCGTCGGTCAATCGAGTGGCGACGCGGCGCATTTTGGCGATTTTATCAACCAGGTGCACTGGCAAGCGAATGGTCTTACTTTGATTGGCTAATGCGCGCTTGATCGACTGCTTGATCCACCATGCGGCATATGTGCTCAGCTTGCCGCCCTTGGACGGGTCGAAGCGCTCCACCGCCTTGATCAGGCCGATATTGCCTTCGCTGATCAAGTCGAGTAGTGGCAGGCCGAAGTTGTTGTAATCGTGAGCGATTTTGACCACCAGGCGCAAATTGGCCGAAATCATATGATCGCGAGCAGCTTTATCGCCTTGTTTGATCCTCGCTGCTAGTTCGAGCTCCTCCTTGGCGCTCAACAGTGGGGTCTTGCTAATTTCTTGCATGTAGGTACGCATCGCATTGCGATCCAACGAAGGGAGCATGCGTACATCTGTGATCGTTTCAGAAGGTTCTGTTTTGGAGCGAGGAACCGATGAGCTGGGGGGCGTTAGTCGGTTGCGTTTAGTGAAGGGTTTCGATCGTTGTTCCATTGAAGCTTAATTTTCAATTAGGTAATTATAGGCAGCTGTCTGCCGTCTTAGTATGTGCAACAGCCCAAAGGACCAAGGCACATTAACTAATCGTAATTAAACTTACGTTATTACAATAAAGATTTTTTAAAATCTATTTTTTGAGCATGTCCTCGGCGAGCGAAACTGCCTTGAGCATGCCTTTGGCCTTGTTGATTGTCTCCATGAATTCATTTTCGGGGACAGAATCGGCGACTACTCCAGCGCCAGACTGGATATAGATTTTTCCATTTTTAATCACAGCCGTGCGGATGCCGATACAGGAGTCGTGGTTCCCCTCGTAGCCGAAGTAGCCCAATGCACCGCCGTAAATGCCGCGTTGGCTCTGTTCGAGTTCGGCGATTATCTGCAGTGCACGCACCTTGGGTGCGCCGCTCAGGGTGCCAGCTGGGAACGTCGCGCGCATTAGATCGTAGGCGGTACAATCGCTGCGGATTGTTCCCACTACTTGTGATACAATGTGCATAACATGTGAATAACGTTCGATAGTCATGTAATCCGGCACATGGATGGAGCCGTATTCGCACACGCGACCGATGTCATTGCGGGCCAAATCGACCAGCATCAGGTGTTCGGCGCGTTCTTTTTCGTCGGCTAGAAGGTCTTTTTCGAGCGCGAGGTCTTCCTGTTCAGTCTTTCCCCGGTGCCGGGTGCCTGCAATCGGGCGGATTTCGACCTTACCTTGTGTGAGGCGAACGTGCACCTCGGGAGAGGCGCCGACGACTGCAAAATCAGCGTCTTCCATCAAAAACATGTAGGGCGATGGATTGACGGTGCGCAATGCGCGGTAGAGGTCGACGGGTGTGGGCGTGAAGTCCTTTTCGAATCGCTGGGATAAAACGGTCTGTATGACATCGCCAGAGCGCACATATTCTTTGACGCGGTCGACTGCGCTCTCAAACCGATCCTTGGTGAAGTTGCCGTCGGGCACCGTAATTTCGCTAGGTTCGGTGAGTTCCCGGGTGGCCAGCGACTGCGGCTTTTCGAGTTGTTCACATATATTCACAATCTCCGCAACCGCTCGCTCGTAGGCTGCGCCGGCGTCGTCTTCTATGTGCGCATGCACGCAGACGCGCAGGACTTGGCGCACATGATCGAAAATG
>DOCS01000140.1:3009-4078 GCA_003503355.1 Opitutia bacterium | reverse complement strand
CGACATCATTGGAGGGCACTGCTCCGCCAGTGCCACCGAATCCCGGACGCCCCGGCAGCACGCGGAAACGACGGAGCGTTTCCCTCCAAGCAAATGACGCCCCGATCACCCCGCGGCCGACTCGCGCTTGCGCATCCAGCGCACTTCTTCGCACCCAAGCGGACGACACGGGTACGACTGTTGCGGCACTCTCGACTCCAGCGTGTCAAAATCGTTGCCGAACAACGCCTCAATCTGATCGGCGGCAATCGGATGCGGTGGCCCCTCTCCTCGGTAGTCCGCCACCTGCCGAAAAAACACCGCGAGATAATGCCCGCCGGGCTTGAGCGCCTGCAGCACAGCGCGCACGTAGGCGACACGTTGCTCGACATCCAAGGCGCACAAGCAGGTATGCTCGAACACCACATCAAACTGGCCGTGATACTGGGCCGGCAGCGCCAAAAAATCAGCCAGCTCGAAACACGCCCCTGCGACCGGCGGCAAGGCCTGCGCCTGCTGCACCGCGTGCGGCGCAATGTCGACGCCGACCACTGCCGCACCCTGCTCCGCGAGCAAACGTACATCATGCCCCAAGCCACAGCCCGGCACCAAGACACGCCCCGCCAGCGAGCGGGTGGCTAAAAACTCCCGCAACGGCGGCGCAGCTGCGCCTTTGTCCCACGGCATGTTGGCATTTTCGTAAGCAGTATTCCAATCTTTCGGCATACCAGCAGCTATAACGAACGCTTCGATCCCGACAAATTAATTCCACCTGCATCGCAGGTCTAAATCAACCCACCCCTGCCAATGAAGCGGGACACTGCTCATCTTCAAAATACAGCATTTCCATCAAACCTCGCTTGCTCCAAAAGCTAAAAGCCGTTGCACTCCCAAGATGGAATCGGAATCGCTCACACGCTCATTGCGTCAGGAAATCATGCTTGCCCGGCGGCGTATCTACGAAGTCGGCCAAGCGACACCGTTGGAATCGATTGAGCTCGAGGACCTGACGATTTTTGTCAAACGTGAAGACCTCTCCCCGATTCATGCCTACAAGTGGCGTGGCGCGTACAATCGCATGGCGCAGCTC
>DOCS01000140.1:0-2826 GCA_003503355.1 Opitutia bacterium | reverse complement strand
CCATACGCCTACACGGCGACACTTACGATGCCGCCAGTGGCGCCGCTCACGCCTACGCCAAGGAGGAGCAACTCACCTATATCCACGCCTACGACGACCTCGCGGTGATGGCCGGACAAGGCACGCTGGCGGACGAAATTGTGATGTCAGGCAAGGGCCCCTTCGATGTCGCTTTTCTTCAAGTCGGCGGCGGTGGCATGGCTGCGGCCACGGCGACCTGGTTGAAAATGAATTTCCCTGACATCCATATCGTCGGGGTCGAAGGCGTGGAGCAGGCCTCGATGGCCGCTGCGATCAAGGCGGGGCATCCGGTCGCGCTCGACAAGGTCGACATCTTTTGCGACGGCACGGCAGTGCGCAAGGTCGGGCAGCTCACGCACCAGATCTGCGCCGAAGTGGTGGACGAATGGATCACCGTGACCAACGACGAAGTGTCCGCCGCCATTCAATTTTTATGGGAACAGCTGCGCTGTATCCCCGAACCGTCGGGTGCCATGGGCATGGCCGGCGTATTGCAGCGCCGCGAAGCGTTGGCGGGCCAGCGTGTGCTCAGCGTGCTCTGCGGTGCCAACATGGACTTCGAGCAACTTGCGAGTATCGCTCGCCGCTCGGCGGTCGGCGCGGCACGGCGCCGATTCCTGCAGATCGAGATCCAGGAAGTCGCGGGCGCGATGTATGGCCTGCTCGAAGCGCTGCCCGACACGGTCAACATCGTCGACTTTCAATATGGCAAAACCGATGCCGCCGCAGCGACGCCGGTGATCGGGTTTGATGTCTCGCCGATCGAATTCGGCGCCCTGACCCAAGCACTCGACCACGGGGGCTTCCCCTTCAACGAAGTGACCTCCGAAAGTGATGTCACGTTTCGCCTGATTCACTACGAGGCGAAACTGCTACGCATGCCGTTCTTCATCACACTCGAGTTCCACGAACGACCCGGCGCGCTGGCGGACTTTCTGCGCGCAGTCAGCCCCCACGCCAACCTCTGCTATTTTAACTACGTCTATTCCGGCGAACGTGTCGGTCGCGCCCTGCTCGGCTTTGAGTTCGACCAACCCGCACAGCACGCCGCATTCGAACAGGTGCTTCAATCCGCGAAAGACGCCTACCGCGCATATGAGCGCGTATCGGCAGAAACGATGCAACGCATTCTGGGATAGAATAAAAAAGACCTCACTGATATGGAAACTACCGCACTCGTTTTCTCGGCCGTCCTGCCGATCTTCATCGTCATCGCATCCGGCGCAGTCGCCCGCCGTGTCGGCTGGCTCGACGTCGAGGCCGACCGCAGCTTGATGACCGTGGTGGTCAACTTGCTCTACCCTGCGCTGATTTTCAGTTTCATTTTGGGCAACGACGCTCTGCGCCAACCGTCCAATCTGTTACTGCCCCCGCTGCTCGGGCTCACCACAGTGGTCGGCGGCTTCGGCCTATCAATGCTGGTGGCCCGCAAGTTCAAGATCGGCGACCAGCGCGACTGCCGCACCTTTGCCTTCACCACCGGCATTTATAACTACGGCTATTTCCCAGTGCCAATCATCGCACTGCTGTTCGACCGCGAGACAACCGGCGTGCTCTTGGTGCATAATCTCGGCGTCGAAATCGCGATGTGGGTGCTGGGCGTCGGCTTCATCCTCTCCCGCAACGATCCGAAATCCATCTGGAAACGCGTGTTCAGCGGCCCGGTGATTGCCATCCTGATCGCCGTGCCGATGAATTATTTCAAGCTCGACCAGCACCTTCCTAACTTCGCGTTGGAAACCATCAACCTGCTCGGGCAATGCGCCATTCCGATCGGCCTGATCCTAATCGGCGCGACCTTTGCCGACTTGTCCAAAGGAGTGAAAATGACCGATCGGCTCAAAATCCCGATCACTGCGTCGGTGCTTCGTCTGGGGATCTTCCCTGCAGCTTTTCTGTTCATCGCCTTGATTCTGCCACTTTCCACAGAGCTTAAATGCGTCCTAGCCGTTCAAGCAGCGATGCCCTGCGCGGTGTTCCCGATCGTGCTGGCACGCCACTTCGACGGCTCGCCGGAGGTCGCCCTCAAAGTCGTGCTCGGCACCACGCTACTCAGCTTCCTGACCATTCCACTCTGGATCAGCATCGGCATGAAATTGCTGGACCTTTAAACGTAACCCATCACCACCCACAGTTCTACTCACCTATGAGCCTAGCCGATACTTTCTTCGAAACCAGCACTGCACTCCAAACCGAGGTGCGCCGCGCCAACGCCGACACCCTGCGCACCGCCGGCCAACAAATCGCCGCATCGATCGCAGCCGACGGCGTCTTGCACACCTTCGGCAGTGGACACTCGCAAATCCTCGCCGCCGAGATTGAGCGCCGCGCCGGCGGGCTGGTCCCCGTCAGCAGCATCAACGACCCCGCCGACGGTTGGCCGGAGCAAATCCCAGGCTACGGCGCGCGTCTGTTTCAGCGTTACGCCTTCCAATACGATGTTCAACCAGGCGACACCATACTCGTCATCTCCAACTCTGGTCGCAACGCCAGCCCGATCGAAGTCGCGATGGAAGCCAAAGCGGCGGGGCTGAGCGTGATCGTACTCACCTCGCTGGAGATGTCGAAAGCCACCACCTCGCGCCACCCCTCCGGCAAGAAGCTTTACGAACTGGGCGACCATGTGCTCGACAACGGTGGCCTGCCCGGCGACGCGGCATTGGATGCGCCGGGCTTCGCCTACAAAGTCGGTCCGACCTCGACCATGAGTGGTGCCCTGCTGCTAAACCTCCTCTCGATGGAAATCATCGAACAGTTGATCGCCATCGGCGTGACGCCACCGACTTATGTCAGCCAAAACGCAGA
>DOCS01000088.1 GCA_003503355.1 Opitutia bacterium | reverse complement strand
TCGTCGATTCTGGATGCGACCAGCGATTACTCCAAGCTCGCAGCCGAACTGCCAAGTCTTTACTTCAAGCGTTATATTGATCTGATCCGCCGCACTTATGCCGATAAGTGGCAGGAAATGGTAGAGGACTTGCTTCGTAACTCCAGTGGTAAGTTTACCAGTGAATGTATCAACTTTATGTTGGAGCAAGAGCAGAACGAGCGTATTAGCTACTGCTTGGATCGCTGGTTGAATGAGCAAACCATCAAGGGGCCGCTTCTGTTATGGGTTGTTAAAAACCGTAACTCAAAGAAGTACGCTTCAATTATTCGCCCGCTCGTCACACCGCGTCTCTTGGCCGCGATGTTCTACGCGATCGATTACGAATCGCTGCAAAACGCAAGCACGCGTCGCATCCCATTGGGCGATCTTCTGAGCGATGACACGGATTTGATTCCGGACTTGTTGGCCGATTCTAATGTGGAAACCGCTCATGACCTTGCGCAGACGCTTCTTCTAAACCAAGGCTTCGAAGAGTTGACCAAAAAGTCGCTCTTGGCACGCTTCATTAAGAAGTTCCCGACCGTGCAAAGTCTACTTGCCGGTGAATCCGCAGAGGCATCCGAAGATGACGCATTGATCGTGTCTCAGGAAAGCTTTAACACTTCTAAGGCTGAGTACGAAGATCTCATAGCCACCAAGATTCCTGAAAATAAGCAAGCGATCGTGACCGCACGTGAGCATGGTGATTTGAAGGAGAATTCGGAGTACAAGATGGCTCGTCAAGATCAGGACATTCTGCTTTCTCGCAAGAATGAGCTGGAAGTCGATCTCTCCCGTGCCCGTGTGACTGACTTCTCTGAAGCAACTACAGACAATGTTGGTACTGGTTGTGTGGTGGAGCTTGAGGAAGGCTCGACCGGGAAGAAACATCGCTATGCGATCCTTGGTGCTTGGGATAGTGATCCTAAAAATGACATTCTGTCCTACAAGACTCCGCTCGCTCAGCAATTGATCGGTAAGGAGAGCGGTGAAACGGTTAGCACCAAGATTGGTGGTAACGAAGAGCAGTGGACCATCCTCAGCATCGGTCGTTGGCTCGACGAAAAGTAAGTCGAGTTCCTATTTTAGACAAAAGCGCCGTTCCGAAAGGGACGGCGCTTTTTTTTGCAACGGTCCATGTAATGCATCGATTTTTGATCGATCGCGCTTAGGCGCGCTGTTTCGATTGCAGGCATTGGGCCGTCCCGCATCGACTGGAGGTCGTCGCACCAGGGGTGAAGAGGTGCAAGCAAGCAGGCTGCCTGCTTGCATTCCAGCTATAGAAATAAAGAGAACCACCCGGCGGCCGTGGAAAAAATCGCCACACCAAGCGCGAGCCATAACAGCTTTCGCG
Organism: Opitutia bacterium; assembly: GCA_003503355.1. GTDB lineage: Bacteria > Verrucomicrobiota > Verrucomicrobiia > Opitutales > Coraliomargaritaceae > Lentimonas. Next base: position 2,767 of record DOCS01000088.1, on the reverse strand, counting down.
CTCGGTTGCGTTCGTCGAATTGGCAGCGGGCAGCAGTGGGCAGAGTGGCTTGTATGGTTAAGGTGCGTCCAAGCTTTGTGGAGATTAGTGTGCGGCCATTGACAGCCCATCCGGATGCGTCGAGCAGCGGGGCGAGTGTGCGTTTGCGGATTTTAAGCCAGGCGATGATCATTGCTGGTAGCGAGATCATCATCATGAGACCACAGAGCACCAGCGGGAGTTCCCACCAGGCGAGTGCTTTGAGGGTGTTAAACAGCGATGCCAAGCCCGCGCCGAGCGCACCGAGAGCAATACCTCCCGCTGCGAGCATCCCGGCGACACCACCGATACCACTTGTCGCTGTAGTGCCGCCCCTAGCGCCTTGTTCCGGATTTGTGGAATTGTTCGCGACGGACTCGACTCCGGTTTCCATTTGTTTCTGCATCGCTTTGTCGCGTGTGACGGCCCACTTTTCCAGTTTGTCTCCGATGAAGCGTCCGACGCGTACATAAGGCATTAGAAAGGCTTCGCGGATGCTAATCGGATTTTCGATCAATCGTACAATCGTCGTGTCCCAGAGTCGTCCTTCGCTGTCACGGAACAGGCCGTTGCGTCCCACGATCAAATTCGCCGAGTCTCCGGCTGAGAACACGGCAGCGATGTAGAATTTAACCGGCGAGTCTTTGCGGCGGCATTCGCAATAGGCAACAAAGGCGCGAGACAGGGTGGCGAGTACCGCGTGCTTGGCTGGGTTGCCGACTCGGAGGCACAGGCGGCACTCTCGGCCATCCAAATACAACACGCCCGCTTGGAAAATGGCCGTACGCGACTCGTCGTAAAAATCATTGAAATTCACGAAGTTGTTGAGCACTTGGATCAGGTCACGGTGGAACCGCGCCAATTGTTCGACTGCATCGACGGATTTCATTCGAGGCGCGAGTGCAAGATCTTCGGCCAGGAGTGTCACCAGCTTCACTTCTGAATTGGAGGCCAGTACCTCCCGCACACGTGCGATGCTGAGTTGCTCCACGCCAGTTTGCGGCTTGGAGTTGCGCCACTTTCGGTAAGCGTCAAAGCGCTGTTTGATCTGCTCCCACTCATTGAGCTGGAGCGAGTCGCCGGTGCCAATATCCACTGGGCGAATCACTTGCTCGCACAAGTTTTGCATGCGCCGCTTCCACTCTGGGTTGATGCCAGTGAGGAGTGGCATTGTCGAAGTTCCCGATATTTTGGCTAAAGGCAAACGCTCCACGTCCTGTCGGCTGGCAGACAAATCAGCTGCGGCGATTTCTTTATACAGCGCCACGTCATGGTTGAGAGGGGCTTCAGCACGCGGATCAAAGGCAGCGAGCTGACAGCGGGCGAAGAAGTCGTCGATTTTCTTCTCAACGGCTATCAAGTGCGTGTACGCAGTCGGAGTCGAGTCGCCGAGTGGAAACACCTGCTCGCCCTTGGCTGAGTCGATTTCGCCGTGGGCCCACCATGCTTCATAGGTCTTCAGTTCGATGAAGAACGTATCCAGCTTTTGTTGAGTGATGCCCGGCTCCCCGCTGCGATCCATCTCAGCGCCGAGGCAGTTTATAATCTCTGTGATGAGTTGCTGTAGACCGCGATCGTCGGTCGCATCAATGGCGATCACTCCATCGCCATTGAGTCGGGATTGTCCGTAAATTTTTGCAGTGTTGGCAGCTTGCTCGACGGATATGCTTGGAGAATTTGGTTTCCCCATGTTGGCCAAGATTTGCTTGGCAGAAGCGAGTAGCTGTTCGCCTTCCGGATCCGATGTATTAATCGCATCGAGAGGTAAGTCGCCGCCAGTGAAGAGGGATTCCGGACGAGCCAGGCGTGTCAACGTCCATTGCACCGCGCGCAGCATCTCCTCACTGCGCACCCGTCCATCTGCGTCGCAGTCAATCAGTGATAGCGTTTGCCTATCAATTTCTAGATCGTTGACTGGGCAGCTGAGTGCGACCCATAGTTTCGGGTCCAGCGATGCCAATGCTCTTAAATCTTCCACCGATTTTAACTGCACTTGGAAAATGCCACCCAGGCGCTTCAGTGACCAAGGATACTCGGTCTGCAAATTGTTTAAAATCTTCATATCTTCAAACCGCTGGCAATCTGCGTTTTGCCACTCATCAGTAAAGAGATAAAGTGCTGGCTCTTAAAGACAAACATTATAGCCCAGTTGGAGCGGTCTGTCGGCATGATTGCCGCTAGCAGTTGCGTAAAACCGTGGCGTGCCGCCTTGCCTCAAGGCGATGCTTGGCATTATACACAACAATCCTGCAAGCTGGCGCGGCGAGCGTGCCTCTTGGCTGTGTCCAAATATCAACTCGCAATCTGTGCCAACTCCATGATTCTAGATCTTTGATATGGCTGATTCATGGGAAATTTTGAAACTGTTGGCGGACTCTACCCGAGTGCGCATTCTCTCTTTGCTTTCCAAGGAAGAGCTCTCGGTTGCGGAGTTGCAGGAAGTGCTGGGCATGGGACAGTCGCGTATCTCTTCGCATCTCGGGTTGTTGCGCCAGGGTGAATTGGTGCATGATCGCCGAGAGGGAAAGAAGACTTTCTATGGCTTGAATAGCGGGTTTGAAGCTCCGAGCAGTGCATTGATACAGGCAGCCTGTTCGGCGGTGGAAGGCACCAGTGAGGTCACGGAGGATGCTGCGAATTTGAAGCGTATTTTGGAAAAGCGTAAGCAGCAGTCGGAGCAATATTTCAATTCCGTCGCTGGGCGGCTGGGGAAGAATTATTGCCCGGGGCGCAGTTGGGAGGCGATTGG
>DOCS01000126.1:277-3105 GCA_003503355.1 Opitutia bacterium | reverse complement strand
GTCTTTACCGCATTCTCAGGCTCTCATCAGGATGCGATCAAGAAAGGTATGGACTTACGCGAACAGGAAGCCGCTCCGAACGCACACTGGCAGGTCCCCTACTTATTGATCGACCCGAAAGACCTCGGTCGCGACTACGAAGCCATCATCCGCATCAACAGCCAGAGCGGCAAAGGCGGCGTCGCATACATTTTATCTCGTGAATTCGGGCTAGATCTGCCGAAAGTGATGCACCCCGAAGTCGGGCTCGTCGTCAACAATGCTGCCGACAAACACAGCTGCGAATTAAAATCCGCGGAAGTGTATGCCATTTTCCAGCGAGAATACATCAATTTACCGACCCCCCTCGAACTGGTCTCTCTTGAAAGAGAGGACTTCTCAAGTTCCGGCGAAGTGAGGCTCCGTGCTGAAATCAGCTATCACGGTGAGCCTCTCCACGTATCGGGGATCGGCAACGGTCCGATCAGTGCCTTCGCAGACGCGCTTCACACCCAAGGCTGGAAAGACTTCACCCTGTTAGACTACCGCCAACACTCGATCGGCAGCGGTTCAAAAACGAAAGCAGCCGCCTACATTCAAATAAAGCACAACGACGGCTCGCTGTTTTATGGCTGCGGCATCGATGCAAACATTGAACTCGCCGGCTTGCATGCCTTGGTGAGCGCATTCAATCGTGCACACAAAGTACTTCCAGCAGCACGTCTCGGATAATCCTCGAATCCAGCGGTTCCTCGATCAAGCGCTCCATACCTGCCAATTTGCAGCGCTTATTCGAAATAATCCGCCCCTCCGGCACCACACCAAGAACTACAGGTGGCCGCTTGACTCGGGTTGATCCGCTCAGTTGACGCGAAAGCTCAAGTGCTTGAGCCTCATCGGCCATTAAAATAAACACAAGATCGTAACGACGACGCTGAAACCAATCTGCACTCAAATCATAATTTGGTGCATGATGTGGCGTATATCCAAGTTTCCGGCAAGCGCACAAAAGCGGCTCCACCTCCAAACGGTTGCCAACAATCAGCATATCACAAGGGTGTTGCTCCGCAATTCGTTCCACCCGATCGATCGATGGCACCGGGATGGCCGCAGACTCACTGATGAGCTTAGTGCGCACGACAAAACCAAACACGGCTCCTTTCCCTCCATCACTTTCGACCCAGATCTTGCCGCCCATCGCATTAACTAGTTGCTGACAAATCGCCAACCCCAAGCCAGTGCCGCCATATTTACGCGTCGTCGAGGCGTCGACCTGAGTGAATGCTTCAAACAGCTCCTGTTGACTATTTTTAGGGACTCCGATCCCAGTGTCGCTTACCAAGACTTCAAGGTAGTCGTGATCCAACCGATCAAGATAACCGATCGGCTGTAACGAATCCGGCAGGCGTTCAACCGGCAACTGCTCCAAAGACACAGGCTTCACCGCAACCTGAATCTCGCCCTGCTCGGTAAACTTCACAGCGTTCGACAATAGATTTTGGACAATCTCTCGCAAGCGCTGCATATCCCCCATCGCAAACTCTGTCAACCCCGAGTCCAAGACCAACTTAAGTGACACCCCCCGTTCCACCGCGCGAGGCTTGAACAGTTTAATGCACTCTTCGAGACAATCCAGCAACGGGAACTCTTGAACCTCAAGATCCAACCGATCGGCATCGATCTTCGAAAAATCCAGAACATCATCAACCAGCCCCAGCAGACTCTTGCCGCTCGTATAAATCGTCTTCGACAAGTCCAGTTGGTCCTCATTCAGATCACCTTCAGAAAGAAGACTCGATAGCCCGATAATCGCATTTAACGGGGTACGGATCTCGTGCGAAACGGTCGCAATGAACTGCCCCTTCGCCCGGTTACCTGCTTCGGCACGCTCTTTAGCATGCTGCAAATCAATCTCAACTCGCTTACGAGCAGAAATGTCCAACATCGTCCCGACGATTCGCTTCAAGCGACCAGCTGCATTTCGCTCAAGCGCAACCACTCGTTCCTGCACCCAGATGTACTCGCGCCCCCCCTTGCGAATGCGATAATCCATCTCCAACGGCTCGCTGGCATTTGCTAAAAAAGCACGGTACGCACCGAGCACCCGCGGATGATCATCTGGATGTATCCGCCCCTGCCACTCCTGCCGCTCGTCGACGACCTCATCCTCAGCTACATCAAGAATACGGTACCAATTCGCATCACGATAAATCTTCCGACCGTCGAAATCCTGCTCCCAGAAAGCCATCTCTAAATTGTCCAACGCCATGCGTAAACGATGTTCACTTGCCTGAACACGCTCCTCGTAAAGCCGGAGAGCGGTTTCATCGACAAGCAGCGACAATGTACCATCCCCGCAAACATCGTCGATATACATCCTTAAAGTCAGCAAGGTCATGCAACAATGATTGCCTGCATGATCGGTCAAATCGACACGCTGACAGCGAACGCCTCCAGCATCTCCAGACAGAAGTGCTTGCCGCTCGGACTCCCACTGCGCACCCAGATCAACGGGGGCTTCCGTAGAAGTTGAGTTCATAATCTCGCTCACACTCATCAACGAGAAACTCGCCCATCGCTCATTCGCAAAAACGGTCGCTCCGCTCGGGGAGCGCACCCAAATCCCGATAGGCAGCGAATCGAGTACTTTATGCAGCATATGCTCACGCCCCTCCGCAATTTGAGCCGATCGAAGATGATAGCCAGCGACGATCGCACTCAAAAATGACACCGTCGAAAAGATAGCCACCAGCCCAACAGCGAAGAACAAATGCTCCGCACTCGTCCCTGTGAAAAAAACACCGATCCCCGAAACCCATGCATAGACCACGAACAACGACAGTATGACC
>DOCS01000126.1:0-201 GCA_003503355.1 Opitutia bacterium | reverse complement strand
CCAAACGTTAAGCTCAGAAAACCGATCAGCAGCACGTGATTAAGGGTCCACTCAATCCTGTACCCCAAACCCGCTTCCGCCTGCTCCGTGTCAATCGTACTTCGACTCTCGATTCGCTTCATTCGCTTCGCTGATCTTGACAATTCATCCAAATCCCAAGCATTCAAGGTAAGTACCCACTCAGCAAGCCTTTTGCTAAGT
>DOCS01000165.1 GCA_003503355.1 Opitutia bacterium | reverse complement strand
CCTCATCCAATATCTCCTGAATATTAGGCGCCTCCTCGATCCCAAAGAGCCCATAGCTCTTGTAGATTAAACCCTCTAAATTTTGCTGATATTCGGGTGCGACTTTAATCACACTGGTGATATTGACCGTGATCAATTCAATCAGCAAAGTGGTTGAAGCTAAGATTACCGTGATCGCGAAAATCAAAGCCAAGGGACGAGGCAGGGAGAGCCCCCCAAAACGTAGCATACAAATCGCGTGCGTGAGGATATTGATCAAATACGCCACCACTCCCGCAATGACCAGCGGTAGCAACAAAGACTGCCCTAGGTAGAGCAAATAAAAAGTCAAAAACACGACCACCATCGTCATCGCTACGTGCTGCAATTTCATGCCCGACATTGAACAGCAGAACACGGCGGGTTGTCGACCACGGAGCGGCGCAAAATTAACGACTCTTTTCAAGATGAACCATCGACCGAATTAGGTGAGATACGCGCAACTCTCTTAACTCCTCAACACGCCGCCGACAGCCACTTTCACTATAGTACCACAACCCGCCGGCTCAGCGAACGCAGACCGCCACCAATGCGCTCTCGCTTTACAGAAACGACAGCAGCCGACTTCCCTTAAAATTATAAAAAGCGCAGAGCACATCGCCTCCCTACAGCCTGCGAGCCACTTCAGCAAAGCGCTCGGCGGCTTCTCGGAGTCGACGCTCTGGAAGCGCCCCCGTCGCCAGGCGCGCACAATGCCACGGCTTTCCAGAAGAAAAACACAGGTCGCCGGGCACATAGAGGACACCATGCTCGATGCAGCGTTGGCAGAATGCGCTGTCCATCCGTAAGTCCGCGCCGTCTGGCCCACGGAGCCAAAAAATCAACCCACCTTTGGGCTGCTCCCATCGCCAGCCTGCGTCGAGCAGTCCGCCAGCCAGCAACCCTGTATGCATCACAACAGCCTTGTGCGCATAGTGTTGTTGAATCGTCGCCAAGTGATCGGCATAGAGCCCTTCGTCGAGCACACGCTCGATAATCGACTGATTAAAATGCGCAGTGCCAAAATCCTGATGTCCCTTAATGCCGAGAATCTTGCCCAACCATGCGGCGTGCGAACAGTAGCCATAGCCAACCTTCAAGCCAGTCGCGAAGGACTTGGTATAGGTACCGAGATACAGTTTGGGGAAGGACGCAAAAGCATCTAGGCTCATGATTGAAGGCACGGGATGTGGCGCCTCGAAATACAATTCGCGGTAGGCGGCATCTTCGATCACAGGAATAGCGTAGCCATTCGCCAACAGAGCCTCCGCGACCGCCACTTTTTCATCCAACTCAAGCGAACGACTACTGGGATTACAAAAGTAACTGACCAGATAGATCGCCTTCACCCGCTCGCGTTCTCCGTTCTCATCGAGTGTGCGCAATAAGCAATCCAGCGCACCAGGCAAGATCGCACCTGCGTCGTCACAGGGAATACCAATCGGTCGCAGCCCGAGCCCTTTTAACATTTCCAAACAGACAAAATAGCTGGGTTCTTCGACCAGTACAATGTCGCCGGGGTCACAGATCGCCTGAATCGCCAAATACAGTGCCTGCTGCGATCCATTGGTAATAAACAACTGAGCCGGATCGAAGGCCGCCAAACGCTCGCCCGGATGCGTCGCAATCCTCTCACAGGTCAACTCGCGCAAGCGTGCGCGCCCCTGATTCTGACCATATTGTAAGGGCTCATCTTCAAGCCCACTGTTGGTCAGTTCCGCCGCAAACCGGCCGACCAACTCACGCGGCAAGACCGCATTATCGGTAAATCCGGCAGCTAGTGACAGCAGCTCGGGATTGGCCAACGCGCGGGCCATCAAATCGACGATCACCGGCGGTTGAATGCCGCGCCCGAGACGTGAAAAAGGAATACTGGGTTGATCTGAAGACGCTTTCATTCGAATTGCATTTGATCCAAGGGCGGAACCATGATTTTTAAATTGGTAAAATGCCCCTTCTCGTCAGTCGCCACAAGCAAATGATCGCTAACCTATCGATTCTCCTCCTCTTCGCACTGGGCTTCGCCTATCTGGGCGGGATGATCTACGCCGCCACCTTTGCAGACAAAATGATCTTCCCCGAAGTGCCGAAGAGCTATGTGGACGGACCGGAAACCTTCAAGCTGAAGGCCCGCAGCGGCGCCAACATTACCGCCACCTACTTGGAAGCCCCGGGTAGCCGGCGACTACTGCTCTACAGCCATGGCAATGCCGCCGACCTCGGCATGATCCGCTCGGATCTGGAAACCTTCCAGGCGGCAGGCATCTCGGTCTTAGCCTACGACTACCCCGGCTACGGCACCAGCTCCGATACAGCAAGTGAAGCGGGTGTGTATGCAGCCGCGGATGCAGCCTATACACATGCCACCACCACGCTCAATTTCGCCGCGGAGCAAATCACGCTGTACGGACGGTCACTCGGCAGTGGTCCCAGTTGCTGGCTGGCTGAGCGCTATCCGGTCGATCGCATCATCATTGATGGCGGCTTCAGTTCCACCTTCCGCGTGATGACACGGGTGAAGGTGCTTCCTTGGGACAAGTTCGACAACCTCGCCCGCTTGCGCTCGATTCAGTGCCCAGTGCTGATTATTCACGGCACGCTCGATGAGACCGTCCCCTTCACACACGCCAAGCAGAACTGGGCCGTTTTGACCGGCGTCAAACAAAAGCTCTGGGTCGAAGGCGCTGGCCATAACAACCTGAGAGAAATCGCCGGACAGACTTATTGGGACACCGTTTTGCCTTTC
>DOCS01000001.1 GCA_003503355.1 Opitutia bacterium | reverse complement strand
CGGCTTTCTTGCCCGCAATCACGAACACCTTTCGGCACTGTCAGAACATTGACTGTACGGCAATTTTTCGCTCAACGCCGCAACCACCTGACCGCGGACTATTTGATCAACGATTGGCAACTGGAGCGGCTCACCGCGTCGTATGATCGCAACACCACCCAACTCGACGCCCTGCTGAGCCATGCGCACAACATCTCTGGCAAGCGCTGAACCGAATCAAACAACTCGGCTTCACGCGGGGCACGCTCGAGCGACAAGCACCTTGACCTTCGAAACGACCCCTGCTTGATCCCCTTCGAAAGTTATGCCTAAACCGAAAAAATGGACTGCTGCCGCCTTTGAAATAAGGACCTCGACGATCGAGGCGGCTGGTAGCGGCTTGTTTGCCAAACAACGTATCGAGACCGAAGAGACGATCGGCTACTATACCGGCGAAGTGATCGACGAGGCCGAGTTCAACAATCCGGAGCGGCCGTTTTCCGCGTATGTGCTGTGGGTCTGCAGCACCCACATCATCATTGGCGAAGGCCCGAAGGCGAACTACACGCGTTTTATTAACCACAGCGACAAACCCAATGCGTTCCTCACGGTCTCTTCGCGTTGGAAAAGCGCACGCTTCGAAGCGCTACGTCCGATCGAAGTCGGCGAGGAAATCTTCTTCGACTACGGCGAAGATTACTGGCAGGAGGAAGTGGTTGAGAGTTGCTAGTTGTTAGTTGTCTGTTGATACTTTTCCACATTAGAAACTTTCCGCGACGCTCGGTGTTTCACCCCACAGCTCTTAGTTTATTCAACACATGGACCTCTCCACCATCTACAGCGACCTCAACGAAGAGCAACGCGAAGAAATCGAAGCCCTGCCCCGTGCCGAGCGCCTCATCCACATCGCGACCTTACTGAACCGTCCGACCCGCGAGTTAGTCACTCAAATTGCTGCGACCACGGGGCTGCCGGTAAGCAAAGAGATCGAACTGATCGACAACCCGACGGCCACCCTACCGCTGCGCCTGATCCACGAATACCAGTGCGTGCCAGTGCGCAGTACAGAGCAGGCCGCCGCAGACGAAACCGACGAGCCCACCAGCGCTGGGCCCATCCCGCTCGTCACCCTGTGGCCGCCGGATGAAGCCATGGACCGCTGGATTTTTGCGGTCAGTGGCCGCATGCCGGCATGGCATTTGGGCGACCCCGAACAGGTGATCAATACCATCACTCAGCGTTTCGGTGTCGGTGCCGACAGCTTGGAGGAGTCTGACGTGCTGACCAACGAAGCCGAAGCCGACGAAGAAGAAGACGAGGACGCAGCCGTCATTCGTTTCGTCAATGAAGTCGTGCACAAAGCCGTGGTCGACCGCGCGACAGACATTCATTTTGAGCCGCACCGCGATGCGCTGCAAATTCGCTACCGCATCGATGGCGAACTCGTCGCGATTCGCGTGCCGGACAATCTGATCCGCTTCCAAGACGCTATTATTTCCCGCCTGAAAATCATGGCGAAGCTCAATATCTCTGAGAAGCGTCGCCCACAGGATGGTCGTATTTCGTTCGGTGCAGGTGACTCCGAGCTCGACATCCGTATTTCCACCTTCCCCACCATGTATGGCGAAAGCGTCAGCTTACGCCTACTCAACCAAAAATCCAAGCCGCTCTCGATGCGCGAACTCGGACTGACGGAAGGCGAAGAAGACAAAGTCACACGCACCCTTGCCGCGCCGCATGGCATCGTCCTAGTCACGGGTCCGACCGGATCCGGTAAGTCGACCTCGCTGACGGCCTTCATCCGACTGATCAACCGCCCCGAGCGGCGCATCATTACGGTCGAAGATCCCGTCGAGTATGAAGTCCCGGGCGTCAACCAGACACAGGTGCATGCTGAAATCGGTCTGACCTTTGCCAATTCTTTGCGCGCCGTACTGCGTCAGGATCCCGACGTCATCATGGTCGGTGAAATCCGTGACCGCGAAACCGCGGATATCGCTATTCGCGCCTCGCTCACCGGTCACCTCGTGCTCAGCACCCTGCACACCAACGATGCCCCCGGCGCGCTCACGCGTCTGACTGATATGGACATCGAGCCTTTCCTCATAGCCTCGTCGGTGGAGATGATTATCGCTCAGCGCCTCGTCCGACGCCTATGCCCGAACTGCGCGCAACCGGCCAACTACGAGCAGCATCACATTGAGAGCTGCCTGACAACCATGCAGATTGATCGCAGCGAGGCACAATTCGGGCACCTAACCAAAGCGCCGGTGGGCTGCGCGCGCTGCCGCAAGCTCGGCTTCCGTGGACGCGTCGCCATTTTTGAAATCCTCCGCATGTCGGAAGAAATCCATGAGCACATCGTAAAACGCGAGTCCTCACGCGTCATTCGTCAGACCGCGATCGCCCAAGGCATGCGCTCCCTGCAGCAAAGCGGATGGGAACATATCAAGAACGGCACCACTACCTTCGAAGAGGTCATGCGCTTCGCCGAACTCGAAAGCGATGAATTGAATTAAACACAGCCTGTTTCCAGCCAGAATCAGCTCGTCGGCTGATCCGCGGAGACACGTGCCGACAAAGACGCATAGACCGCAGCACGATTCTACGTTTTACTGAAGCGCACGTATCGCCGTTGCCGCATCCGCGAGCCATTCACGAATTGGCATGGGGTTCAAAAGTAAGCCAGCCGACATTCCAATATCGACCTGCGACGTTCAATGTTCGATATTTCCAATTATGCAGCCCGTCGCCACTCAACACAGAAAACAGTTCTTCCCCGTCAATCAGCTCTTCCGAGAATACCTGCGCACCTTTGATCGCAGCATG
>DOCS01000063.1 GCA_003503355.1 Opitutia bacterium | reverse complement strand
AAGCTTAGTTCTTGATTTCGCGGTGCAGTGTGTGACGACGTAGGAACTTGTTATACTTCTTCTTCTCCACGCGATCAGGCTGCTGCTTTTTATCGCGACTGGTCATATAGCGGGATACTGGTTTGCCCTCAGCGCGTGCTTCGGTGCATTCGATCATTACGTGCTCTCTTGCCATAACTAATAAATTCTATGTTGGATTTTGGAAAAAGAGCGGAAATTAGGTGCTTCAGAGTCTAGCGCAACTCTTTTTTCACATGAAATTCAAATGGCGCCAACGATTGAACCTTCATTTTAGTATGAGTCCGCGAATAGGAAGCGCTCCCCTCTAACCTCCAAAACGATCCTGCAACCAAGATCCAAAAGGCAGCGCGATAGCCGCACCGCCTACCCTAACTAGGACAGCTGCGATTAAAGCCGACGCCCCATCGCTGCATTTCAATTTGAGTAAAAGTGACTCCCCTCGTAATTCAATACATTGCGTATTGCGCTTGCCGCAGCGGCACGTTTTTAATCTTCGCTTCCTATGAGCAAAAAGACCCTCACAGTTTCTATTGGCACCGATCATGCAGGCTTCGCCCTGAAGGCGCCGATCACACAATTCCTCCGCGATCGTGGCTACGAAGTCCTTGATTTCGGCTGCGATTCGAGCGAATCCTGCGATTATCCTGATTTCATTCGCCCTGCGGCTGAAGCGGTGGCCGACGGCACAGCCGATTACGGCATCGTACTGGGCGGTAGCGGCAACGGCGAAGCCATTGTCGCCAACAAGGTACCTGGCGTGCGCTGTGGCCTTTGCTGGGACGAATGGTCTGCGCAGATGACCAAAGAACACAACGATGCCAACTGTATTTCAATCGGAGCCCGCCCCGTACCGGAAGCACTCGCTCTGAAAATTGTCGGCATCTGGCTTGATGCGGAGTTCGAAGGTGGACGCCACCAACGCCGCGTCGACAAAATCGAAGGCTAATTCCATCCGATGCCTAGTCACGGCTTGAAATCTCAGGCGACTGTGCTCTTCTAATTTCCATCTCATTCAACAGACCACACATATTTCCCATGGCAGACAAAAAATCCAAAGAAGCTGAAAATGGCGCCGGACCAAAGATCCAGGAAACATTCCTCAAAGAGCGTAAGATCTTCCTGTGGGGCGAAGTCTCCGACAAGTCCGCACGCGACATCACCGAGAAGCTGCTCTACCTAGAGGCGGACGAGCCGGGCAAGGAGATTACTTTCTACGTCAACACCCCCGGAGGCTCAATCACCGCCGGCATGGCGATCTATGACACGATGAAGCTGATCAGCTCACCGATCAAGGTGGTCGTCACCGGAATGGCCGCCAGCATGGGCTCTATCCTCCTCTGTGGCGCGGACAAGGGCAATCGCTTCCTCTACCCCCACTCCCGCGTGCTGATCCACCAGCCGTTGATTTCAGGTCAAATGGTTGCGGTCGCGGTTGATATTCATATTCAGGCACAGGAAATGGAACGTCTGCGCGACGAGCTGAACGCCATTCTCGCTGCCAGCTCTGGCCAACCACTCGAAAAGATCGAGAAGGACACCGACCGTGACTTCTACATGACCGCCAAAGAAGCCATCGAATATGGCCTCGCCGACGCAATTGTCGAAAAGCTGTAAACAGGCCATAGATTTCAATTTATCGAAAGCCCGCGAGTCATCGCGGGCTTTTTTTGGATCACCATTTCGCAACGCGAGCTAGCAGCATCGGAGCATGATGACAACGCTGCCACCACTTTCCCGTAGCCGACTCTTGCACTTGCGCGTGCAAACCGAATGCTCGCGCATATGGATTTCCCGCTTAAACCACTGCCCAACGTAACGGATCCCGATGCACTGATGGAGCACTTCCTCGAGTATGCATTGGCCAAAGGCATCGAGCTCTACCCTGCCCAAGAAGAAGCGATCCTCGAAGTATTCGCCGGGAAGAATGTGATCCTCAACACGCCGACCGGTTCGGGCAAGTCACTGGTTGCCGCGGCGCTGCACTTTCTATCAGCCTCCCAAGGCCGCCAATCCGTCTACACCTGCCCGATCAAGGCACTGGTGAATGAAAAATTCCTCGCCCTCTGCCGCGACTTCGGGCCGGAAAATGTCGGCATGATGACCGGCGACGCAAGCGTCAACCGCGGGGCACCTATCCTGTGCTGCACCGCCGAGATCCTGGCCAACATCGCCCTGCGCGATGGCGAGAAGGCGAAAGTCCACGATGTCATCATGGACGAGTTCCACTACTACTCGGACATTGAACGAGGCGGTGCCTGGCAAGCTCCCCTGCTCACCATGCCGAACGCGCGCTTCCTGCTGATCTCTGCCACCCTCGGCGAGACAGGCTTTTTCGAGCGCGAGCTCGAACGAGTCACTGGCAATGAATGTGTGACGGTCTCCAGCACCGTGCGCCCCGTACCACTCGAATTCAGCTACGTGGAAGACCCCCTGACCGATACCTTGGAGAAACTGCAGGCGGCCAATAAGTTTCCGGTGTACATCGTCCACTTCACTCAGCGCGCCGCCTCCGAAACGGCTCAAAACATCCTCAGCCTCAACGTCTGCTCAAAAGACGAAAAGGCCGAAATCACCAAGGAACTGCAAAACGTCGCCTTCACCAGTCCATTTGGCAAAGAAATCAAAAAGCTATTGCGCAGTGGCATCGGTCTGCACCACGCCGGACTGCTACCGAAATATCGCGTACTGATCGAAAAACTTGCGCAAAAGGGTTTACTCAAATTGATTTGCGGCACCGATACACTCGGCGTCGGCGTCAACGTACCGATACGTACCGTGCTGTTTACCCAGCTTTGCAAATATGGCGGCGTCAAAACCGGGATCCTTACCGCCCGCGACTTCCATCAAATCAGCGGACGCGCAGGCCGCAAGGGCTTCGATGACCACGGCTACGTGGTCTCGATGGCCCCCGAGCACGTGATTGAAAACAAACGCCTCGAAGCCAAAGCCGCCGGCGATCCGAAGAAAAAAAAGAAACTGGTCAAGCGCAAGCCCCCCGAACGCGGCTTTGTGCATTGGGATGAGCAGACCTTTACACGCCTACAAAGCGCCCCTGCCGAGCCACTCAAATCCAGCTTCAAAGTGTCGCACGGCATGCTACTCAACGTGCTCTCGCGCGAGGGCGACGGCTGCGCGGCGATGCGCCAACTGATTACCGACTGTCATAATAACGACAGCTCAAAGCAAACGATGCGTAAGCAATCCTTTCAACTATTTCGGGCACTAGTCGATCGCAACATTATCAAGATCCAGCCCAAGGGCTCAGAGCAAAAACTGCGCATCAACGTCGAGTTGCAAGACGACTTCTCGCTCAACCAAACCCTCGCACTCTATTGCATCGACACGCTCGGTCTACTCAACACCACCGCAGAAGGCTACGAGCTAAAACTCCTTAGCCTGGTCGAGTCCATCCTCGAAAATCCCGACATCATTCTGCGCAAACAGGTCGACAAATTAAAGAGCGACAAATTCGCCGAAATGAAAGCTGCTGGCATCGAATACGACGAGCGCATAGAGGAACTCGAAAAAATCGAGCACCCCAAGCCCGAGAGCGAATTCATCTACGAAACCTACAACCGCTTCGCTGCCGAGCATCCGTGGGTCGGCGCAGAAAACATTAAGCCAAAGTCCATCGCGCGGGAAATGTTTGAGCGCTACAGCAGCTTCGCCGACTACATCAAAGCGTACGGTCTGATGCGAGCCGAAGGCCTGCTGCTACGCCACCTGACCAACGTCTATCGCGTGCTTATCAATACCATTCCGCCGGCCTTCAAAACCGAGGCCGTCGACGAGGTCGTCACCTATATCGAGAATCTGTTGCGCATCACCGACTCCAGCCTAATCGACGAGTGGGAGACGCTCAAAAACCCCGACTATACGCCCAGCGCCGACGAGCAGTTACCCGCCCCCACAGGCCCTACCGACATCACCCGCGACCGCGAAGCCTTCACCCGGCTGGTGCGCAACGAGGTATTTCGCTTCCTACGTATGCTCGCCAACAAGGAATATCAGGAGATCGACGACACCTTCGAGCTCGACCAAATGTTCCCCGAAGCGCGCTGGAAATACACCGAACTGAGCAACACGATGGACGCCTACTACGAGGGCCACGACTGGGTCCGCCTCGACCCCGCCGCCCGCAACAAGGCCAACACCAACATCATCGAATCCGACGACCGACAGAGCTGGCTGATCGAGCAAACCTTAGTGGACCCCGAGGAACTCAACGATTTTCAAATCCTTTTCAGTCTCTCGATCAACGAAGCGCGGAAAAACAGCATCGTCAAAATCGTGCCCTTGGAACTGAAGTCGATCGCAGATTAAATGCTTCGGATCGCATGGATCGTGAGGACCCCACTGCCTGGCATCTGGTTAAGATCAGTCGCTCGATGTCAGGTGTAGCGTGCAATGTCATCAAACGTTCCGGCTTAGCGGGTGTCATTTGCTGAAGCGGCACACTCCTTTTGCGAGAGATTGGACCTACCGAACATCACGCCCGCTGTAGGGCGCGTGCTCGCACGACGCCGCCCCAACCCACGCGGCGCTCAGCCAGCTGATGCCCTCTACTTCCGATTGCATGCGACTGTGAGCAGCTACGCGACTGCAGGCGTAGCGTGCAGATTCATCAAACGTTCCGGCTTAGCGGGTGTCATTTGCTGAAGCGGCACACTTCTTTTCCGAGAGATTGGACCTACCGAACAACACGCCCGCTGTAGGGCGCGTGCTGGCACGACGCCGCCCCATCCCACGCGGCACTCATCCCACGCAGCTGAGGTCCTACCCAGCTGCGATTTCTCGCTTAATTCACTGACAGCGCGACATCGGCATAGGTCAGCTTCGCCTGTACTCGTTTGTTCTCGTTGATCTTGGGATAGCTGATGAGGAAGTTGTTTTCGTCGATCAGGTTAACGAAATAATGGGTCGTGCCACGCGGGAGGCGCACGACTGCGGTGTGGTCGGCTTGCAAGGTGGCGGGCGCGCGGAACCATTCTTCAAAATATTCGCCGCCATTGGTGGTATAAATCAAGTTGACCCGCACCACTTCGGCGCCGTTTTCACGATAGTGGACCACTACCTGATCATCGTTGAGCTGACAGGATACGATCGAGCCGACTTGGTCCTGATGTGGGAGCCGCAGTTTGCTGTTCGGGTTCCAGTACGGGTAGCTGGCCTTCATTTCGGTGAGCATTTCAGTCAATTGAGCATTCAACGCTTGGGTCTTTTCCGGCAGCGCGTCGGCAAGGTTGTTGGCTTCTTCGATATCCACACGCACTTGTTCGCCGCTGTTCGAATCGTATAACTGATAAAGCTCCAGCGGTGCTACATCTACGGACAAGTGCTGATAATTGCGCACTAGTTTGTAGTCGCCAATCCGGATGGTACTTTCGAGCGCACCGGAGTTAGGGAAGTGCCACACCATGGTATCGCGCACCTTGCCTTGGCCATCGCGGATCAGCGAAGCGTCGGTCGGATCGGCGGTCAACAGTGTGCTCAAATCACAGCCATCAAACTGTTTGGCTGCCGGCACGGGCGCACCGGTCAGCGACAAGATGGTCGGATAAAAATCGAGTCCGTTGACCATCACATCAGATTGCTGCGCACTACGAATGCCGGGGCCGGTGATAATCAACGGCACACGCACCCCACCCTCCATGGCGGAAATTTTGCCGCGGTCGAGCGGGTAGTTATCGGTGATGATCTGCTGTTTGCTGCTATTTTCCATACCGCCATTGTCCGATGTGAAAATAATATACGTATTTTCCACCAACTTGTGCCCCGGCCAGCGCGGATCGTCGGTGGTTTCCAAATAGTCGAACAAATTACCCATGTAGTAATCGAGCTGTTCCACCATCGCACAGTAGAATGGGTTGGTCTGTCCTTCGCGCTTCCAGTTCTTCTGGTGCGCTTCGGTCAGGGTGACGCCGATTTTGGCCTCGTACTTGCGCAACAACACTTCGCTGCGCATCACGATGGGTGTGTGTACCAACCATGTCGCGTAGTATAAAAAGAAGGGCTCAGCGTGATTCTCTTTCAGGAAGGTCATCGCATCGTGATGCGTCTGATCAAACGGGAAGCCATTGGCATCCAAACGGAAGGGATCGTCGGCGGCCTCGGTGGCAAAGCCAGTGAGGCGATGCGGCTTCATGTGGGTCTGTACCCCACGACTGTGACGGGTGTAGTCGAAGCCCTGATCGGCGGGCTGCGGATAACCATGATGGCGCATGGCAATGTGCCATTTACCACTGTGACCGGTGGTGTAGCCGAAGGGTTGCAACGCTTCGGCGATCGTCACCACATCAGCCGGCATACTGACACTATACCATGGCGCCATCATTGGCCATCCACTACGGTGATGCGGCCGAGGCGGCTTGCCACCGAACACGTGGGTCATCTGCGCGCGGGCAGGATGGGCGCCGCTCAGAATCGCGGCCCGCGACGGCGCACAAGTCGGCGCGGGCGAATAGGCCTGCCAGAACTGCACGCCTTTTTGCGCCAATGCGTCGAGATTGGGTGTCTCCATGAATGACGGCTCGTCGATATCATAGCACTTCACATCCTGCCAGCCGAGGTCGTCGGTTAAAATCAGCACAATATTCGGCTTGGCGGGGCGATCGGCGTCAGCCGCGGACGCGATGGCGCCGCACAACAGCGGAGCGAGTGACAAACAGAGAAGAGATCGAATGTTCATAGTCAATGGAGGTGTGAGTGCGAAGGATTGGAACGATCCACGCGGGGTTAACGATAACTGCTATAATCGGTCTCAGGCAACAGCACT
>DOCS01000210.1 GCA_003503355.1 Opitutia bacterium | reverse complement strand
CACCATGGATTGGAAAGTCACCGCCCGCACCGGCGAGCCACACATCAAGCGCTACATCGAAGAACGCGAGCAGTTCATTTACCTGTTGGTCGATGTGTCGGCCTCGATGCGCAACGATGCCCAAGGCCACAAGCGCAAGACGGTGACCGAGGTGTGTGCTTTACTGGCGCTGGCGGCGGTCAAAAACCATGACCGCATCGGCTTGATTTTGTTTTCGGATCGGATCGAGCACATTGTGCCACCGAGTAAGGGCCGCAGCCATGCGATGCGCATCATGGACGAACTGATGCATTTTGAGCCCGAGGGGCGCGGCACGGATTTTGCAGAAATGCTCGGCCGGTTTGGGCACATGGCGCGCAAGCATTCGATCGCCTTCGTCGTGTCGGACTTTATGACCGACGGCTATGCGCAGGAGTTGCAGGCGCTGGCCTTCCGACATGACATCAATGCGATTCATTTGAGCGATTCGCATTTGCTGGCGCCTGATCTGTCGGGCTTGGTGCGGATGCAAGATGCCGAGTCGGGTGAGCAGCGAGTGGTCGATCTTGGCCGCAACCGTACCCAGTCCTCGGGCCACGCGGAGCGTCTGACGCAGGCGATGCTGGAGTCGGGGGTGAATTTATTGAATCTACCGGTCGGCGGCGATTGCGTCGCCGCACTGGCTGGATTTTTCGATGCGCGGCAACGTCAGCAAGTGGCCGAAACCGGAGGCTGAGTGATGCGTAAACTGAGGCGATATTTGTGTGGCGTGTGGTTGCTGTGGCCGTTGTTGGCGATGGCGAATGATCGGCATGGGATCGAGCTGCGCCTGCTGCCGGGCAGCTATCAACCTGGCGACGTTCTCGAGATCCAGGCCGAAATGCGGCGCGCCGATTATGCTACCTTTCAGTTGCATGTGCCGACCCATTCACAGCTGCACTTTGTTGCCCACACCCGCGAGCCTGTGCGCTATGCACACGGAGAGTATCGGCAACGGACGCTATTATTGCTGCAGCCGATGTCCGCCGGCGCATTTGAATTAGATGCGATTACCGCCAGCCTCTCGCAAGGCGCGCAGCATACCGAAGTGACGCTGCCGTCGCTGCAGTTTATAGTCGATTCGTATGCGGCGACCGATGATTCACAGGCGTTACAGTCGTTGCAGTCGCAGGTATTCACAGCGCCCGAGACGTCGAGAGTGCTCGGATTGCTGGGGGCGCTGCTCGCTCTCCTCGGGCTGGGGCTGTGGTTGCGCAAACGTCGTCAGCCAACTGCGGCGGGCTTGGTGCTGCCTGCGGTGGATGGCTTGGGCGAACTGGCAATCGCCTTGCAGCGGGGCGATGCACCGGTCGCATTGATGGAGCGGCTGCTGTGCCGTCCTGACTTGTCGCTGTCGGAGACGCTGCGCGCCGCGTTGCAAGCCGCGGTGTATGCCAATCGTTTGGACGTCTCGCAGTTGTCGCGCTTGGTCAGAGAGGAGGCCGCTCGATGAGCTTCGTTCACCCATGGGTCTTTGCCTTGATTCCGGTACTGTGGCTGCTGTTGCGCGGGGGGTTGCGGCGCACGTCGTTGCCAGTGCCTTCGCTCGGCTTGTGGGCGGATGCACCCGTGGGGCGTGCGCGTTATCTTTGGTTGCCGGTTGCGCTGCGCCGTTGCGTGCTGGTGTTGTTATTGCTCGCGCTGGCACGCCCGCAGGCGGGTTCGACGTACAACATGGATGTGTCCGAAGGCATTGCGATTCAACTGTTGGTCGATGTGTCCAGTAGTATGGACATGAACGTGCGTGATGCGGATGGAGTGAACCGCACTCGCATGGTAGTCGCTCGCGAAATGGTGGAGCGTTTTATAGCCGGCGATGGCGACACCTTGCATGGGCGGCCGAATGATTTATTGGGGCTGATCACCTTCGCCCGCTATGCAGATACGCGCAGCCCATTGACGTTCGGTCATGATGCGCTGTTGCAAATTGTGCGCGGCTTGGATGTGCAAGAGCGACCCAACGAAGATGGCACCGCCTATGGGGATGCCTTGGCCGTGGCGGCTGCGCGCTTACAGAATATTGAAGCGCTACAGTTTGGCCATGGCTCGGTGCAGGTGGATGCGATCGAAAGCAAAGTGATTATTTTGCTGACCGATGGTGAAAACAATTCCGGCGCGCACTTGCCGTTGGAAGCCGCTGGTTTGGCGCAGGAGTGGGGCTGTCGTGTGTATTGTATCAGTTTGGGCGATTCGAACTTCAAGCGCTCCGACACCATCGAGGTCGAGGAATTGACTGCCGCCGAGCAAACCCTAAAGCGTATCAGCGACGAAACTGGCGGGGTGTTTCGACAGGCACATGATTTCGAGTCGTTGCTGTCGGTGTATCAAGAAATCGATCGGCTGGAGCGCTCGGAGATTTCGACCCGCAGTTATGATCGCGTGGCGGAGTGGTTTTGGTTGCCGCTCGGTTTGGCGATCCTGTGTTTACTGGCCGCGCTCATTTTGGAGGCAACGGTGTTGCGCGTGGTACCATGAGTGGATTGGTATTTCAATGGTCGGGGCTGCTGGCGCTGCTGCTGTTGGTCGTGCCGCTCGGCTACTTGCTGGCCTATGCGCGCGGGCGTCGTGCGGTGTTGATTGCTGCCATGGGCGGCGGGCTGAGCACGCATCGGCGCTTGCGCGACTATTTGCGTCTGGCTGCATTCACGTTGCTGCTGTTGGCGTTGGCGCGCCCCGGATATGCACCGCAGAAGCATGCGGTCTCGCGCACCGGGCGCGATGTGGTGTTCGCCCTCGATGTGTCGCAAAGTATGCTGGCGGAGGACGTGGCGCCCTCGCGCTTGGAAGTGGCCAAACAAGCGGTGCGTGATGCGTTGCAGACCTTTAGTCACGAGCGAGTCGGACTGGTGGTGTATGCCGGCAGTGCCACGATTTTGTGCCCGTTGACCTATGACTACGATTTCGTGCGCTATATGTTGGAGCAAACCCACACCCGCAGTGTCGATTTTGGCGGGACCACGGTGCAGTCGGCGGTCGAGAAAGTGGTCGATCAGGTATTTGTGGCAGAGCGTGCGGGGGTGCAGGATTTAGTTCTTCTGACCGACGGCGGCGACCATGGGTCGCAAATGTCGCGTGTGGCCGAATTGCTAGCGGAACAGGGGGTGGATTTGCTGTTGGTGGGGGTGGGCGATCCGGACGCGGGGGCAACTATTCCGCTGGTTGATTCGAAGGGCGTGCGCACCCTGCTGCGCTCAAAGGATGCGATTGTCTACACGCAGCTTGAGGATGCCAGTTTGCGCGACCTCGCTGCCCAGAGCCCGGATGCGGTGTATGTGCCGGTCGGGGTGCGCGCATTTGATCTCGGGCAGATTTATGCCAATTACGTCGACGGGCGAGAGGTGTCGGTTTTCGAGGGGCACGAAGGGGTGGTCGTCTATCAAGAAGCCGCGCTGTTCTGTGTCATTCCCGCGCTGCTGCTGTTGTTGCTGTCTGAATGTTGGGGCACCCATCGACGAGCACTGGGGCGAGCGTCGGTGCTGGCTGCGGTGCTGTGTGGCATGCCTGACGCCGAAGGCGTCGGTTCACAGCCCCAGACTCAGTTTGCTGAGGCGTTGACATTGTATCGCGCTGGTTCCTTTGCCGAGGCGGAAGCTGTGTTCTCGGAACTGGAGTTGTCGAGTGATGCCTCCACGCTGGCGGCGGCCGAGTTGGCGGCGGTGCAGTTGAATCGTGGGCTTTGCTTGGTCGAGTTGTCGAAGGCTGAGAGTGGCACTTCAGCGTCGCTGGCGCTGAGTTATGCGCAACAAGCGCAGTCGGCGTTTTTAGCCGCCAAGCGCTATGCGCCGCAGCTGGCGCGTTCGGGCATGCGCTTGGAGTCGACCGCCGTATGGGTGGCGTCACTACAGGGGCAGATCGAGGAGGACGCGGAAGCAAAGGATGCTCTGCAAGCGACCATGGAGCAATTGCTCGAGCGCTTGCAGGCGCTGCTCGACGCACAACAACGCTTGCGGCAGCAAGTCGCCGACAGCGACGTCGATCGCCGTCGTCCGAGGCGGCGTCGTAACGCGCCACCGCCTGCGCCGATTGTGGCCCCCGCGGATGCCAGTACCAATGCGCCGCTGTATGTTGCGCAGCAAGCAGCGCTCAAGCCGGATGCCGAAAGCATCTACGCTGAAATGCAACAGTTGGATGTGCAGATGCGCCCCCCCGCGGTCGAGGGCTTGCCGCCGATCGAAAGCCTCCTGGCTGAACCTTTGAAACTAATGGCCAAGGTGCCTGTCACGATG
>DOCS01000200.1:1541-3353 GCA_003503355.1 Opitutia bacterium | reverse complement strand
GTCGGCACGTCGAGGTCTTCGTCTTTATATTCGTTGCGATCGGTCTTATGGAAATAACCGCGTTGCGCCTCGACCTCCGTGAAGGTAAATTCGTCCTGATCATCGCTGCGCATCTTTTTCTTGCGCAACTTGGATTTATGAACCGTTCGCTCCGGCGAATCATCCTGAGCGATCTCAGATGACAGCCCCAGCTCTTCCAGCTGATGGCTCGGACTCGGTGCGCGTGCTTGCGCCGCCTGCGCCTCGTTCGCGGATGCTTTACGCTCCATCTCCGCCTTGCCGAGCACACAGATTTCAAGGCTATCGTTCCGTGACTCGTCGATCACCGCGCCAAATACAATATCTTCGCGCGAATCGAAGCGCTTGGAAACCAGCGCCATGACTTCATTCACCTTAGCAATGCCCAAGTCGGCACCGCCGATGACGTTGACTAAAATACGATCCAACTGAGCGGGACGATCGCCCATGTGGAACAAGGGGCAGAGTAAAAGATCGTCGAGCGCATCTTTGACATAGTCTCCCCCGCTGGCGAAACCGGTGCCGAAAATAGTTTTACCGCCCGGGTTCTGAAAAACCGTTCGCAACGAGCCCAAGTCCTGGTTGATCAGACCGGTCTTCAACAGCATCGCGCAAAGCGAGTGCACGCCACACCCGATCCAGCGATCGGCCACGGCGAAGGCGTTGAGCACGCTGGTGTCTTCCTCACCTTCTTGTAGCAGCACATCATTGGGCAATGGAATCAAGCCGTGGACCACTTTACGTAGTTCACCCACGCCCTCTGTGGCAATGCGCTTGCGGCGCGCTCCTTCAAAACTAAACGGCAGCGTGACAAACGCCAACACCAGTGCATCCGTCTTGGCGGCAACTTCCGCCACAATCGAGGCAGCCGCACTACCGGTGCCGCCGCCGAACCCAACGACAAGTATGATGAGATCCATATCGCCGATCAATGCAGCGATCGCCTCGCGATCCGCTTCGGCCGCCGCTCGGCCGATCTCAACTTCGCCCCCGGCGCCGAGGCCACGGGTGACGGAACGACCGATGAGCAGCTTTTCACTAATCGCAGAATTTGCCAATGCCTGCGCATCGGTGTTGATTGCCGCAATACGGACATCGCCGAGATCATCCAACTTGAGGCCATTGACCGCATTGGAGCCAGCACCACCCACGCCAACGATCTTAATTTTAAGGGCGGTGCTCAGTCCTTCGTTACTGGATAAACTATCGATATGTGTACTCAATGCAGTGCTCCGTTGATCAAAGGTTTAAAATACGGCTCAGTCGGCCCAAAATTCCCACCGGCTTCGAGGGTTGCTGCGTATCCTCCTGCCCGGTGAGTGCATAGTGGAGCAAACCAAGGGCGGTGCTATATTCAGGCACACGTAATGCCGCAGCGACATCCTGAGGCCCTTCGGACTGACGCGCCGCGAGTCCCAAACTACGACTGGCGACTTCGTCGATCCCTACCAGACGGGACGTGCCGCCGGTCAGCACCACACCGGACGCGATGTCCTCTGGTACGTAGAGCTTCGCTTCGACGAGTTGTTCCTTGATGATGTCAAAAATTTCCGAGACGCGGGCTTCAATGATTTGTGTGATCGCCGCAAGTGGATATTCGCGGTCACCAATCGTCAGGTCACCAAACAGCCAGACCTTCTCTTCGCGATCTTCAGTTTTATAATACGCGCGACCGTTCTTGCGTTTAATTTCTTCGGCACCTTTGCGGCCCATACGCAATCCAATGCTCAAATCGTTAGTAATGTGATCGCCGCCGACTGGCACCACGCCGGTCAGCACGATGTATCCTTTGCG
>DOCS01000200.1:0-1413 GCA_003503355.1 Opitutia bacterium | reverse complement strand
AGGTCGATCCCGCCAATTACGCGCAGACTATCGCACACGGTCTGGCTATCGCCATGCACCGACCAATAGCCGACTTGCAGCCGTGCGCCCGTTTTCGAGAGCGGATGATCCACTTGTTGACCGTCAATTGAAAACGGGTTTTGAATATGATGAATGTAAGTCCGTGAGTCCCGCAACTTGCGGCGCTTCGCATCCTCTTTCGCCTGCTCGATATCGGCGGCGCGCACCACTGAATCGGAGGAGCCCACAGTGGTCGTGCCGACATTAAAATTACCTTGCAGATGGCTGCCGGTCTGGGCGAGGTACACTTCGTCGATGCGCGTATTGGCATTTTTCTCAGCGGTGAGGATGGCGGCATGCACACAATCGCTTGCGTCCTTCAAATCCGTGATCACCCCTTTCTTAATCCCCTTCGAAAAACAAGAGCTGTGCCCAATGATATTCAGCCCGGAATCACCGATGATTTCGCCGAGAATCACCGTCACTTTAGACGTCCCGATTTCGACTGCACCGACCACTCTCGATTGACTCATATCTGTTTAACTTAATGGGTGGATTGATAGCTGCCAACTCGGCCACTACTAAACTGCACTGCAGCGGAACCACGTAAAGAAAGATCGATTCGTTCAATCGACGGATTGCCCTGATTTTTCACATACTCAAGAATATAAGTGAGCCGATCGAGCTGCCGGGCGAAGTCAGCCGAAGCACTGAACAGGATTCTCGGTACTATCGCTGAGCGCACCTCGATGACCTGCCCTGGCAATTTCAGGTCGCCGGAATAATGCTCCAGTGAAACCACCTGCCATGTGCGAAACACTTTCGGCTCATGATTGCGGACTAGCTCGAGCAGCTCCGAAACACGCTCAATACCGCGCAGCGGAAAAAAGCTGCCATCGACGTTTTGGTACGGTTGCACAAACGGTAGATTTTTAAGCGTCGCCTTGGGATAGCCGATGCCATCGTAGACCGTGCCGTCGCGCGCCACAATACGCTGACGCCGGCTGCCGTCAGCAGTCTCAATCGCAAGGCGCATCGCAGGTTGGCGCTCGGCGATGACAATGCGTAAGTCACTCGGAAACACACGCTCAACCGAGGCCGACTTCACCTGCGCTTCGGATTCGAGGGCCTGCTTCAAACCATGAATATCCGCCTGCATCATCGACATGCCCGGACGCAAATCGACTGTCGCGCCGAGCCACGCGTCTGGCAGCACCCCATCGGTATCAAACAAGACACGCTCAATCGGCTTGGAGGGCGGCGCGATTTGAATCGTCTCTCTCTGCTGGCTTAGCAACCAACCTCCCCACAGGATGCCACCAAGCACCACAGCGGCGACTGCCAGCATGCTCAACAATTTCAACCAGCGCTTCTGCCGGCGCTTACGTGCCTGCGGCGAATTCACACGCGATC
>DOCS01000249.1 GCA_003503355.1 Opitutia bacterium | reverse complement strand
AGCCGTCCATCGAGATCCCAGTCATCGTCCAACTCAAAAATATAGACCAGCCCTTCGCCGGACTCACGTGCCTGCTCTTCCCAGTCCAACGCACGCTGAGTCGATTCCTCTTTGGAAATTTTCTCGCCGACGTATTGAATTATGTCGGCTCCCTCTTCGATATCGCAGGTCGCGAAAAGGCCGCGCTGGTGGATCGGGGATTGGTCAACTTTGCAAAGTGGCTGCTCTGACATAAGGATCGTGCGTGGTGGAATGCTCCAAGTATCACTGCAAGCGCAACTACTCGCTCTTCAGCCCCCGACTCATCAGCGCCTGAAGCGCCTGAAGCGGCTCTTTGCCATCATATAGAATGGCGTGAATCTGCGACAGGATCGGCGCATCGACTGCCCGCTCCTGACAAAGGCGTTTCATACAATCGGTCGCCCGATACCCCTCGACCACCGCCTTTTGACCGCTAACGATCGACTCTGGGGTCTCGCCCTGTCCTACGCGTTCACCAAAAGTGCGATTGCGGCTCCAGCTGCCAGAGCAGGTCGCGACCAAATCACCAAAACCACTCAGGCCATAAAAAGTTTCTTTCTGCCCACCGAGCAATTGCCCGAGCTGCACCATTTCATTGAGGCTGCGTGTCAACAGCGCCGCTTTGGCATTGTCACCCAGCTGCAACCCGTCGCACATCCCCGAAGCGATCGCATAGACATTTTTCAAGGTGCCGCCCAACTCCGTGCCGCGCACATCATGAGATAAATACGCACGCAGCGATGCATTGCTAAATGCCTCCTGACAGACCTCCGCATCCGCAAAATCAGCGTCGACGGCCAAAGTGGCGGCAGTCGGTTTGCCGGCGGCCACTTCGCCCGCGAACGTCGGGCCGGACAATGCGCCACAAGCCACGTCGGGGAAGATCTCATTAACGATCTCCGAAGGTGTCTTGAAGCTATCCAGCTCGAGGCCCTTACACATCACAATAAAGAGCTTCAACTGCCAGGCATCCGCGAGATGCGAACGCACGCGTTCACACAAGTCTCGCAGCGCCTTTGAAGGGCATGCGAGAAAAACCACTTCCGCCTCCATAAGCACTGGCCCCAGCTCGCAACCGATCTGAATTGTGTGCGGCAGCCGATAGCCCGGCAGATAATCGGTATTCTCACGCGTCGACGCCAGCGACAGAGCATGTTCGATGCGACGTGGAACCAGCGTCACCGCATGTCCGCAACGATCCAAATGTAAGGCCATAGCGGTGCCCCAGGCACCGGCTCCAAGAATACAACAATTCATAATTTATAAAAGTAGCTAACAGTTTATACGAAACCCAATCAAAAAGCATCCATCGATAACCTCCAAAAAGGCATCTAGCGCAGTTTCATTAAGAAGGGAATTTCCGATCTTTGACCTCCTGCGCGTATTCCACGAACGCACCGCGAATTTGGTCTCCCAATTGAGCATATTGTTTCACAAACGACGGCACATAGCCAGTCGTCATGCCAAGCAAATCGTTGGTTACCAGGATTTGCCCGTCACAGTGCGGACCACTGCCGATACCGATCAACGGCACACTCAATTCCTGGCTAATCACACCCGCCACAACACCGTCGACCATCTCGCACAGCACCGCAAAGCAGCCGACCTTCTCCAACGCCAACGCATCTTCGACCAAAATCACTTTCTCCGCCTCACTGCGGCCGAACTTACGATAACCGCCGAGTTGATGATACTGCTGCGGCAACAAACCGATGTGCGCCAGCACCGGAATGCCCGCCCGAGTCAACCGCCCAATCGTCGCTGCCATACAGGCACCGCCTTCAATCTTCACCGCCTCAGCGCCAGCCTCCTGCATTAAGCGGCAACACGCGTCTAGCAGCGTCGCAAACTCGCCATGGGCGACGGCAAACGGGATATCAGCAACGATCAACGCACTCGGCTTCGCGCGCGCAACTGCCGCCGTGTGATGCAGCATCATCTCAAGCGTGACCGGCACAGTCGTCTCAAAGCCAAGCTGGGTGGTTCCGACGGAATCACCGACTAAAATAAAGTCGACCCCGGCCTCATCCGCGTAGCGAGCCATGACGGCATCATATGCGGTCACCGCCACAATCGGTCGTTCACCCTTTAACAAGGAAATGGTTTGTGTGCTAATTCTCACAATTTTGGAATTTGAATTGATAAAAAATCAAGTAGAGGCAAATCTAATGCAGCTTCGTCTGTTTAAGCAACCATTTGTAACGGCAGAGATGGTCACTACTACGTGCTCTAAAATGTGCCGAAGTCGAATCAGAAATGTTACACCTTTATTACAAATGGCGCTACCAGCGCAAGCAGGGCTCAGGCGCCTTCAAACTGCCGAACCACAGGCTCGGGGGGCATTCATTTCGCATTAACTTCAGAAGCTACTTAGCACAACCCTCGGTCATGGGTCGGCACTTCAATCGCTTTGATTTACCGCACAAACGAAGGCGCTGGTTTCGTATGCTGCTCATCCTATTGGCACTTTTGGCTCTAGGCTGGCTCGTATATGAGAGCGTTGCCGCACTCGCCTTCTTCCGCGACTAAAACGCGCCCGACCGACGCATCCATGAATCGTCGAGCCAGCCACACAGACTCGAAACAGAGCTGCAGGATCGAACCAACGAGCGCTTTTTCGCGTTCAAAACACACCTCGCATTGACCTCCCGCCCTGCTTGTATACGGCTATTTAAAAGTCCCGAACATGGCAGACCGCACCCAGAACGACCAAACCATCACAGGCGTCCTCGAGAGAATCATCTTTTTCAACGAGGAAAATGCCTATTGCGTGGCTGAAGTCAGCGTGGCTCAGGAAAAACGCCCGGTCACCATCTTGGG
>DOCS01000251.1 GCA_003503355.1 Opitutia bacterium | reverse complement strand
CCCGCCAAAGTGCAAAGTGCGCTGCTCGAAGCGATGCAGGAGCACCAAGTCACGATCGGCGACGCAACCTACCCGCTACCGAAACCATTCCTGGTCCTCGCCACCGAGAATCCGATCGACCAGGAAGGCACATACCCGCTGCCCGAGGCACAAGTCGACCGCTTCATGCTCAAACTCAAAGTCGGCTATCCAAGCAAAAGCGAAGAGCGAGAGATCCTCGACCGCATGGCTTCGACCGACCCAAACCTGAGCGTCAACGCAGTCACCACACTCGAGGCGATCAGCGAAGCGCGCAAACATGTCAACGATGTCTACGTCGACCCCAAGATCCGCGACTATATCGTCGACCTAATCCTCGCCACCCGTTCGCCGGCAGATTTCAATCTGAAGCTCGGACACTACATCCAATTTGGAGCCAGCCCACGCGCCACTATTAGCCTGACCCTAGCGGCCAAAGCATGGGCCGTGATGCAAGGGCGCACCTACGTCATCCCACAGGACATTAAGGAAATCGGCATGGATGTACTGCGCCACCGGGTGATCCCCAGCTACGAAGCCGAAGCCGAAGAGATCAGCAGCGAAACACTCGTCGCCTCGATCTTCGACGCCGTGCCGGTCCCTTAAATCGAGCAACCGCGCCCGCTTTAGCCTTTCAGTCCATCAGCGTTCCCCAAAAGTGACTCCGGCAGACATCATCAAAAAAGTCAGACGTCTCGAAATCCGAGCCCGCCATTTAGTGACGGATTCCGTGACCGGTGCCTATCACAGCTCGTTTAAAGGACGCGGCATGGACTTCGAGGAGGTCCGCGAATATGCGATCGGCGATGACGTCCGTACCATCGACTGGAACGTCAGTGCCAAAATGGACCGGCCCTTCGTCAAAGTCTTTCGCGAAGAGCGTGAGCTCACGCTGATGTTGCTCATCGATTTGAGCGCCTCCGGCATCTTCGGCTCGGTCGAGCAGAGCAAACGGGAGCGCGCCGCCGAGATCGCCAGTGTGCTCGCGTTTTCCGCCACCCTGAACAACGACAAAGTCGGCGTCCTGCTCTATACGGACGAGGTCGAGCATTACATCCCGCCCAAGAAAGGCCGCCGTCACATTCTGCGGGTGATTCGTGATCTCTTGTTTTTCGAACCCACAGGTCGCCGCACAGGACACAAGGCTGCGCTCGATTATCTTAATCGTGTTCAGCGCAGGAAGACCGTCGTCTTCCTCATTTCGGACTTCCTCGGAGAAGCGCCCGGCTCACCGCTGTTTGCCAATCTCGCGCTAACCAATCAACGACACGACCTAGTCTGCATCGCGCTGAGCGATCCGCGCGAAAGCGAACTACCCGAGGTCGGCCTGATCACGCTCGAAGATGCCGAAACCGGTGAAATGGTCGAAATCGACACGGGCAATAAAGCCACCCGACTACGCTACGCCGCGCTGGCGAGCGAACGCCGCCAAACCTTCAACACCAATATGCGCAAAAAAGGTCTCGACTGGATTCAAGCCACTACCCACCAGCCCTACCTCCCCGCACTGCGCAACCTGTTCGCCCGACGCGCGAGCAGGCACTAATTCTACAACCTAGGATACCACCATTTTTCCACGCACCGCTGTCATGTTACTCGCACAAATGCCAACAACGCAAATCCCGGACCTTCCTGCAGGTCCGGCGCTCGATCGTGTGCGCGGCCCAGTTGACATTCCACCGTTCGAACCGTGGCAGATCGGCATCATCACTGCCCTCGGCCTACTATTACTCTCCCTACTCGCTTGGGGCATCACCCGCTTCATACGCTCACGTCGCAAGCGCACACGGGCCATACAGCCGCACATCGCGGCACTCGCCGAGCTGAAAACCGCCGCCGCACACACCGCAAATAACGATGAGCGCTTCGCGGTGCTCAGTTCACTCGCACTGCGCCGCTATTTCGAACAACGCAGCGGCATACCCGCTCTCGAGAAAACGACGCTTGAATTTCTGCACAGTCTGAAAGACCATCCAAAGCTGAATGCCGAGGCCGGCACCTCCCTGATTCAGTTTATGGAGCAATGCGACCGTGTAAAATTCGCTCGGGCCTCGCTCTCCGCAGCGCAGCGCGAATCGCTGACCACCAGCGCACAGCAATTGATTCAACAATTCGAGCAAAGCGAGGACATCGATCCATCGACCACCTCGCAGTCGTTGCCCCCCAGCAAGGAGACCATGCAAGCATGAGCTTCTTCCAATTTCAGAATCCAGAGTACTTTCTCGCACTGTTACTCTTGCCGATCATCGCATGGTGGGCCGGCCGTATGGGCCCCGAAGCGGCGATGCGTTTTTCTAGCACCGCGCTAGTCAAAGCAGTTAGCCGCTCGCGGCGCAGTCGGCCAGGTCAGTTTCTCTTCGGACTACGCTTGCTCGCGCTCGCCGCGCTGATCAGCGCACTGGCTCGACCGCAAATCGGCAACATCAACGATACCACCGATGCGGAGGGCATCGATATCGTCGTCACCCTTGACCTTTCCGGCTCGATGCGCGCTCTGGATCTCTCGACAAGTAACAACGTCGTCACGCGCTTGGACGCGGCCAAAAAAGTGGTCCGCGACTTTATCGAGCAACGTCCCTACGATCGAATCGCTCTGGTCGCGTTTGCCGCCGACGCCTACGTTGTCAGCCCACTCACGCTGAATCACGACTGGCTGAAAAAGAATCTAGACCGCCTCGAACTCGGCGAAATCGATGGCGGCGGCACGGCGATCGGCACCGCGTTAGGGGCCAGTGTCAATCGTCTGCGCGACCACGAAGCCCGCAGCCATATTGTTATTCTCCTAACCGACGGCGAAAACAATGCCGGCACCATCTCACCAATCGGCGCTGCGGAAGCCGCCAAGACCTACGGGGTCAAGGTGTACACCATCGCCACCGGTCAAAAAGGCCGCGTGCCCATCCCAGAAATGACCCCTGACAACCGGGTGCTTCGCGACCAGGACGGCAAGCCGGTGTACCGTGGACGGAGTGAGCACTCCAACTACAACGAAGCCGAGCTCACCGAAATCGCCACCATGACCGGCGGGCGGTTTTTCCGCGCCACCGAAAATGGCGACCTCGAACGTATTTACGACGAAATCGATGAACTCGAAAAAACCACCGTCGAACTGCGTTCTTACGCGACCTTCACCGAATACTTCATCTGGCCCGCCCTTGCTGGGCTCCTCTTTCTCGGACTCGAACAACTCTTGCGCAATACGCGCTACCGTCGACTGCCATGACCTTTGAAAATCAGTTATGGCTCATCCTGACCCCTGCCATCGTCTTACTAGCCGCTGGACTCTTCGCCTTTGGTCTGCGTCGCCGCGAGGCCTTGCTCAGTCGCTTCGCCGCCACACGACTGCTCGATCAGTTGACTGAAAAAGCGAGTCACACCCGCAGTCTGCTGAAGGCTGGCCTGATTCTGTTGGCATTCGCCTTAATCGGTATCGCCTTGGCGCGCCCAACATACGGCGTCGACTGGATCGAACGCAAAGCCCGCGGCCTCGACATCGTCTTCGTGCTAGACAGCTCGAAGAGCATGCTGGCCACCGACCTGCGCCCCACGCGTCTCGACCGCGCCAAGCTGGCGATCATGGACCTCGTGAAACGCCTCGAAAGCGACCGTATCGGCCTCGTCGTTTTTGCCGGGAATGCCTTTCTGCAAACCCCGCCGACCCTCGACTACTCGGCCTTTCATGAAAACCTCGATTCGATCGGACAGGACACGATCACACGCGGCGGCAGCGATCTAGGTCAGGCGATTCGCGAAGCCGCCAAAGCCTTCCCACAGGAAAACAACTTCAAAGTCGTCATTCTGCTGACCGATGGTGAGGACCAAGCGCAACAGGCGATCGACACCGCCCGCGAGGTCGCCCAAGACGGCATCAATGTTTACGCGATCGGCATCGGCACCCCCGAAGGCGTCTATCTAAAAGCCCGCAACTCACAAGGCATCGAAGAATTTATCCGCGACGCCAAAGGTCAACCGGTGCGCAGCCAACTGGATGAGGCGACTCTGCAACAAATCGCAAGCCTCACCGGTGGCAACTACAGCCGCCTGAGCGATCAATCGCTGAACAGCCTGTATACTGCGGTCATTGCCACGCTCCCCCGCGAAGAACGCGAATCCGAGCTGCAAGAAGCACGCATCGAACGCTTTCAATGGGTACTCGCTGCAGCCGGTCTGTTACTGGTATTGGAAATCTTAATACGCAGACGCAGCAAAGCATCGATCCATACCGCCGCCGCTATGATGGCTTGCTGCCTCCTCTCGCCCGCACCTGCCGAAGCGCAGGAAACCCCACCGCCACTCGAGCAACAGCCGGCCGCTCAAATCGAATACGATGCGTTTGCCGATCCTCGCGTCATTTATAACGACGCCTACCAGCATCTTAGCGCGGGCGAATACGAGCAAGCCAAGCACCTCTACGCGCGGGTGATCGAAACCAGTGAAGACCTGCAACTCGAACGCGACGCACTCTACAACATGGCACACGCCGCCAACCAGATCGGCGAAACCGCTTTACAAGCGCAAGAGCTTCAAGCAGCAATCGACCACTGGAAAGAAGCCGAATCACTGTTCCAATCCGCCAACCAGATCGACCCGACAGATGCCGCCAGTATTGAAGACGCGGAGCGCACGGCCGCACGCCGCAAGGCCTTGGAAGCGATGATCGAAGAGCAAGCACCGCAGGACCAACCGCAATCCGAGAACGACGAG
>DOCS01000031.1:9327-13274 GCA_003503355.1 Opitutia bacterium | reverse complement strand
CCTCAAATTCGGCAGTGCGTGCCACTGTGCGAAATAGAATGGTCGCCTCGCGAAAGCGTTGGTTCAATAGGTAGGCTTGCCCCGCGCGCAGGTAGAGCCCCGGCGTGTAGTCGTCCATCTTTTCGAGCAGTTCCATTTGCCGGGTGAGTCGCGCCAGCAGTTGTTGCGAGTGCCGCTTCCAAATGCTCGAGGCGAACAGGGATTGCTCGGCGATCGTCTGTTGCAGCGCATGCAACCGCTCGCGTTGCTTTTGCATCAAAATCGTGCGCGGCAGTGTTAAGCGGTAGGCGCGCACCGCTTCGCTATAATGGCCTTGCTGGAGGAGCAGGTCGCCGGCATTCAGTGCCGCAAAGCTCAGCACCGCGATGTCGGGCATCGCGGCCACCTTCCAGTCGGTGTCGAATAAAATCGCACACGTGCGCTCGGTTGCATGGGCCTCACTTGCGATTTGCAGCGCGCGCAGGCGGGCTTGCATGCGCAGAGTTTGAGGGGCATCGGAGGCGTACAACGCGTCCAGTAGTGCCGCGGCTTGCTCGGATTCGCCGATTTCAAAGCGTAGGTCCGCTTCCTGCAGACGAGCCAGTGCCGCCTCATTGGAGTCGGGGAACGTCAGTTGGAAATTGCGGAAGGTCTGTGCTGCCGCGGCGATCGCCTGTGTCTGTGACTGCGCGATGGCCGCGTTGTACAGCGCAAACGCACGCA
Source organism: Opitutia bacterium (assembly GCA_003503355.1). Lineage (GTDB taxonomy): Bacteria > Verrucomicrobiota > Verrucomicrobiia > Opitutales > Coraliomargaritaceae > Lentimonas. The sequence continues at coordinate 12,572 of DOCS01000031.1, read as the reverse complement.
GGCCGGGGCGAGGCTTATAGTGGCTGAGTAGTTCGCCGAAGTAAATCAGCGCATCCGTGGGGCGATCTGCCATCAGAGCGGCATAGGCGCGCACCGGTAGGGTGGTTTGTTGGAAGTTGCGGTGTAAAAACTCCGGTTCTTGGCCATAATCGAGCTCCATGCTCTCAAAATGCCAGTAGCTGGCGACGTACTCTCCCTGGCCAAAACTTGAAATCGCCAAATTTAGTTGCTGTTGCAATGTGTTGGCGGCCATCGAAGTGGTCATTAATAGCAGTGCAAGTAATTGATTTATATGCCTAATGTAGAACGCTTTGTTTGATCCTGATTGCTTATCGCTCATGGTTAGGGCGGTAGGGGTACGTAGGAAAATGGAAATCGCGAATATTAATTAATGATAATTCTTTCGAAAGAGTATTGACAAGAGGAAGAATTCTGATGGTTTGTGGTCTTCTTTTGGAAACGGGGCGTGGCGCAGCCTGGCTAGCGCATCTGCTTTGGGAGCAGAGGGTCGCAGGTTCGAATCCTGTCGCCCCGACCAAAATGAAGAGCCCTTCTCGGCAACGAGGAGGGCTTTTTTATGTCCGCTTACTCGCATAGGCATGGGCTAAGGAGCTACACTAAAGATCCAGGAAGTAGCAAACTGAACAGGCCGTTTCAGGGACAGGCAATCGCAGGAGCTTCGGCGGTAATGGCCGTGCATTGGCCTTTACGGAACGGGTCGAGTGAAACGTTTTGTCGTTTACGCGGACGTCTTGTACGTATGTGTCGGGGAGGCGTTGGCAGTGGGGTCGCATTGCCAACTAGGGATCTGGGGGCTTTCAGTGGGAGGCGATGAACATTCCTTTATGTCAGCGTGCTCGAAGGCATGAATAGCAAGAGACAGGGCATCTAAATGACTGTATGTGGCTTCAGGGTGCCCGCATACTTTTTCCTGAGCATTATAAGTTTGTTTAACCCAGGCAGAACCATGAACCCAAAAAAAGCCCGCTGAAACAGCGGGCTTTAAAGAGTACTCAGGGCGCGATTTAATCTCGTACGCTGACGGACTGCGCGTGGCTTATTTGCGGTTTCGATACCTGAGCTGGTACCGAAGATGGGAGGAATAAGCGGTGCAGTCGCCTGTCAATTTTCAGATGAATTTAGATCGATCTGAGTCACGACAGTCGGCATGATGCCGCGCTTCTATTTCGCGGTTGCTTTAGAATTAATATATGCTGCCAAATTTGCCATCGCAGCTTCATCAGCAATCGTCATTGCCATTGGACGCATTTGCATCCCTTCAATGTCCTTCGCATGCGTGCCACGCACGCCTGACTTGTAGTTTTTCAACTGAGTCACAATGTACCAGTCTGGTAGTGCTTGCAGCGAAGGCGCATTCATCGCCTTGTTGCCCTCGGCGTCCGCACCATGGCAAGCCTGGCAGAGCATGTAACCCGCTTTGCCCTTGGCAATATCACCACCGAGGGTGGCTGCTGGTTGCACTACGGGTAGGCTTGCGATATACTCGGCAACCGCATCAATTTGCTCATCGCTCTGCAGTGTCATTGCCATTGGGCGCATTTGCATACCATAGATGTCGCCCGCATGAGTGCCGCGTATCCCATCCTTGAATTTATGGATCTGACGCTTGAGGTACCAAGGTTCTTGCCCCGCAAGTGCTGGTCCATTTAACGCAGCATTGCCTTCACCTTCGGCGCCGTGGCAGGTCGCGCAGAGCGCATAGGCTGCCTGACCCGCAGATGCCTGCGTGATGGCTTCCACTTTACCCGCGGCTGCGTGCACATCGGTGGAATGGCCCTCCTCAGTCGCGGCATGCGCATCACCGTGATCGGTATCCGAATTCGAAAAAGTAGCCTTCAACGGCTGCATCAACATAAACGCCAACAGACCAGTGAAAAAAAGACAATTAAAGCCTAGGAGAAGCGAACATAGCAACTCGTCCGGAGCGCGGTTTTTAGGGTCATTCTGTTGAGTCATATTAACTATAAATAAAAGAATTGTGCTATTATTTTGTCAAACACGATCCAGCAGGAGCTGATTGTCTCAAATGGTTTATTAGGAAAGGTTTTTTGGGCTATCAGTCGGTGGCCATCTGAGGAGCCGGCGATACGAAATTTCTGCCTTTTGGCAGGCAATCGTTCATTCTAAAAGTAGAGGGGCCGATTGGCTGGGGCGCATAAACATCGAGTTCAATCCGGTTCGGTCGATTGAGGCGTGGTGCTTGGTCCCGGCTTTGGCTGCGGGGCAAGTTAGTGCTGAGTCATGCAATTGATCAGCGTTGAATAGACCTGGCTTGAATCCAAACTGCCTGTTTGTCCCTCCATTTTATTCGGAAGAATCAGCACTGGCCAGTCCGCTTTATCGTCTGGAATACGTCCATGCGAACCTCCGACGAGCTCTGCATCCAGAGGAATGACATCCAGTAATCCACGCAGCCCGATCTTTTTTTTGATTAAAAATTTCGCTACCTTTAACAATGGAAACTGGATCGTGGGATCCATGAATAATTCGCAGGGGTCGTAACCGGGCTTGCGGTGAATATCAATGCAACGCGCAAAGTCTGGTGCCAGCGCGTCATCCTCCCAATAGTAATAAGTAAACCATGCGCCTGACTTGGCGATGACGACATAGTCACCCGAGCGCTGATGGTCTAAGCCCCACGCTTGTTGCTGCGCGCGATCCAATACTTGATCCACCCCAGCGCACTGCTCGAGGGTCTCACGCATCGCACATTTTATGCTAGGGTCATTGATGTAGACATGCGCCACCTGGTGATCCGCAACCGCAAATGCCTGACTCGCACCACAATCGAGCTGCTCGAGCCCCAACTCATCCTTGATGGATAGCCATCCTTTTTTTCTGAAAATACGATTCAAATGAATCGGTGTATTCACATCTTCGATGCCATACTCAGATAGCACAACAATCGCGACGCCACGTTGATCGAAAAAATTCGTGAGCTCGCCGACGACTTTATCAATTTCAACGAGATCTTTTTTAATTCGCGGGTCGCTGACGCCATAGCGCTGCAGATTATAGTCCAGATGCGGTAAATACACTAAGTTGAGTGTCGGGCTGTAGCGCTCCTCAATCCACTTCGCAGACTCTGCGATCCACTGGGATGATGCAATATCCGCTCGCGGGCCCCAAAAAGATGCAAATGGGAATTCACCTAAATCAGCCTTGATCGCTTCTCTGAGCGACAGCGGTCCGGTATAAATATCAAATACTTTTCTGCCATCGGC
>DOCS01000031.1:0-9269 GCA_003503355.1 Opitutia bacterium | reverse complement strand
TTCCGCACTCTCGCGGTCGTACCAGCCATTGCCCACGATGCCATGCACCTCCGGTTTTTGACCTGTTAAGTAAGTTGACTGAGCGGTGCACGTTACTGCCGGAAACGATGGCTTCACCGAGTGGCAACTCCCTCGCTCGATCAATTTACGAATCGCTGGCATCTCTTCGCCGATCAATGATCGAGTCAGACCAACTACATTTAAAACAACGGTCCGGTTCATCTGCTTACAGTCTGCTTCGACGTCGCAGAATAACGATGGAGTGATTCAATACATTCTTGGATCCATTCCGCATTGATTTCGTGTGCGTCGTAGCCCAAGCCAATCGCTTTCAATAAACAGATCGTCAATTGACCGCCGAGGTGCTCGCGGAATTCATATAGCCCCTGCATGACTATCAAACGGCCCTGAGAATCCGTTGCCGCTAGTTCCGGGTAATAAATTGAAAAACCTAGTTGCTGTATGACCTTCAGGATCCTTTCTGCATCGGCGAGCGGCAAGGTCCCGGATTTGGCTGAATACAAGGTGTCCAACGCTATGCCGCACGCAACTGCCTCGCCATGACTAATGTGAAACGCACTCATTTGCTCTAACTTGTGGGCGACCCAATGACCAAAGTCCAACGGGCGTGACGACCCCACTTCAAAAGGATCACCGCCCTGCACGATATGATTCACATGATGTTGCGCCGAGCGTTCAATCAGGCGCTCGACCGCGCTAGGATCACGCAACACAAGTGCATCGGCATGCGCCTCAATCCATTCAACGAAGTCCCGGTCTCGAATTAAACCGACCTTTAGTGCTTCAATATAACCATCGCGCATTTGCCGTTCAGGCAACGCATCTAGGAAAGCATAATCGTTAATGACCGCATGTGGCACGGCAAAGGATCCGATGAAATTCTTCTTGCCGTACGCATTGACACTATTCTTCACGCCAACGCCACCATCTCCTTGGCTGAGAGTGGTGGTTGGCATACGAATCAAACGAATCCCCCGATGTGCCGTTGCGGCCGCATACCCAACCAGATCAAGCAAGGCGCCTCCACCGACTGCGATGATGTAACTATGCCGACATAGCTGATTCGACTCGATTGCATCATAGAGCTGAGTCAGGTAATGCGTCTCGTTTTTGACCACTTCGCCGCCAGGCAGCGCTAGATAAGTAAATGCGACGTCACCGACCTGAGTGTTCAAATAGCGCGCAACTTCCGCCTGGAATTGCGACTGGCAATCCACCGTATTTGCATCACACACCATTAGAACTTTAGCGGCATTGGCCCCTTCAGGTTTTGCGATTAAAGCAGCCAGCAAATTATTTTCACACGAAAATACAGCACGTGTAAAATAAACACGGAGCCGATGTGGCACGGTGAATGTTTCCTCAATACATGTGGATGTGTCAGGCATTAGGTCGCAGGGATATATTTTTGCGTCAGTCGGGTCATCAGAAATAAAATAATAAATACCAGCGCCACGGCAAGATTCAGTGGCGCCCACATGAGCACCGCAAGTAAATCGACCACTATAATTCCCGACAAAAGCGCACCGATACACAAACTGATTTTAGGCGGACTTTGCAGCAAAAGAGAGAAACTATAGCCAAGCCAGCAAAGTAGCAGGGCGAGGCCCCCGCACACGACTAGCGCATTGCCATTTGCCGCAGATAACGAAAGGCCTACTACAGGGATTACAATCATCGCTGCTGCCACATAAAACAACCAGCGTCGCAGCGTTAGCGCACGCGCAAGGTAGCTCAATCCCAAGATGTAACTATACAACACCCCGGCTAACATGGCGATTTCAACCGCAATCGTATTCGCAACTCCAACAGCCACCCACACATACAGCAACGCACGGCAGGCGGCCATAAACAACGGCCCAATGTTCGATCGTTTATGTACGTAGGTATACGCCAGAATACACATCAACAGCACGAGCGCACAGCCAAGCGAAGGTAGGCTCACACAGGCTGCCGCTGCGAGCCCGATGGCAAACAACACAACCGCGCCGAGTAATACCTCGAAACGCGAAACCAACCCGGCTGGAATCGGGCGCTCGGGGGCATGCACTCGATCAAAGTCTACATCGGCGTAGTCATTTAAATACATCCCCCCGGTATATAAGGTGGAGCCAGCCAAAAGCAGGATCGATAAGGTGCTCAGCGAACTGGCGCCCGCCAACAACCATGCACACAGCATGTTGGACCACACTGTCGGCAAGTTGGACACACGCCCAACAATCAAGTGCGTCCGGCAACTCATGTCCGAGTCGAATCGCCACACGCGCTCAGAGCACGTTGTTCCAACGCGGCTGTGGTCCATTGATACTCGGCGACGATCTGCTCGACCACACTGTTAGCTTTCAATTCTGGGGGCAACACCTCCCAAGTATAGGTCTCAATTTCAAGGTGTTCACAACAACTCGGATGCTGTGCTAAATAATCCAAGGTGCCGATCAAATGATCGACCGTGGTATCCATGCCGAATCCTGGTGCAGTTTGGAGGGGGACATGAAAATGCACACGCCATTCCTGATGTGCGGCGACCACCGTTTCATCCCATTTTAACGCTTCGTCTAAATCTGCGACGCGCTCAGTGGTGTCGCCATCCGCCTTGAGCGCAACCACTTGGTGTAAGTACACGGGATCGAGGTACTTATTGAGCTCCGCACGTGCCTCTGGTGTGGGAACGACTTTTAACGCAGCGCTGAGATGCAACTTGCTCAGTAGGATGCCATGCGACTGCAACTGCTGTAGGCTTTCCATCGGGTGCTCGTATTGGATCGCTAGATGGCAGGTGTCATAATTAACGCCGATATGCCGAGAGACATGCTCGGGGTGCTTCGCTCGCGCCTTCAAGCGCTCGAAAAACGCCACGACCTCCGCGGTGTTTTCCAAGTAGCCGAACGGTTCAGGCTCTAATCCTAGATGAAACCTGGTGCCGTGTTGCGCGCTGAGTTCGGCCAAAAAGTCCGCGCAGTCCAACAGGTGATCCAACATTTGATCGACCTGAGCAGGATCACTGATAAATGCCTTAAAGGACCCAGGCACGGTGCTCACGCTGCCGGCGACGCCCTCTGGCACCAGCTCAGCCAATATTGTAAACAGCAACTTAGTATATGCCAGTCGCTGCGGAGTCGTCCAATCCGGCGCGTAGACCTGCTCTTTGACGCGCACGGCATGAAAATCACCATAGGGAAATCCGTTGATCGTGAACACGTAGCAGTTGTGCACGCGCAGCCAGTCCTTAAACGCGTGCAAGCATGCGGGCACCGAAAGCTCACGTGCTGCTAGTTCACTCAGCCGTAAGCCGATCGCGTACGGTTGATCGACGGGGCAGACTCGCTTGCGAACCGCCAGCGTATAGTCTTTTAAGCTGCGAAACGTGGTCTCCCAATTTTCTCCGCGATGAATATTGGTGCAATAGGCGAGATGAATGTTGCCTGTGTACTTCATTCTGGAACCACGAAGTTAGGGCTTTGCGATAGGAATTCGACCGGATTCTGATACACAAAACGATCAATCGCGGTCTCCGAAAAACCACGTCGACGCAATTCCAAGATCGCTTTCGGTAAGGCCAAGGGATCGCTTACGCCCCAATCACAGGCAGAGTTCATCCATAAACGATTGGTATCACCATAGTGCTCGAGCATGTCCACAGCGCGTGGCGGCGTGCATTTCGATTCAGGGTAGAGCGTAATGCCTCCCCAGAATCCTTGATCCAATACCTGGCGAATGGTGTGCTCCTCGACATGATCAATCAGCACACGATTTGGATCGAGGCCCTGGTGCGATTTTAGAATATCTAAAATCAATCGTGTGCCTTTCAGTTTATCCTCAAGGTGAGGGGTATGGACTAAAATTAATTGATCGTGCTCAATCGCAAGGGCTACTTGTTTCTCAAAGATCGCGACTTCATTCACGCTGTTTTTGTTGAGACCGATCTCGCCGACTCCGAGCACATTTTGACGCTGCAAAAACTCTGGAATCAATTCGATCACCTCATTTGCAAAAACAGGGTCCTCCGCTTCTTTGGCGTTGATGCAAATCCAGCTATAATGAGGCAATTGGAATTTCGCAGCCCGGCGCGGTTCATAGTCCGTCAGTTGGCAGAAATAGTCACGAAACCCATGTACGGAACTGCGATCAAAGCCTGCCCAAAACGCGGGCTCACAGACCGCTTTACAGCCTGCCATAACTAGGGCGGTATAGTCATCCGTGGTGCGGCTGACCATATGTGCGTGTGGCTCAATATAGCGCATTATACTAAGCCCTTCCAAGCGCCGATTGCAGGGCCGCTGCCTGCTTTGGCGACAGGTTCATCGGTGGGGTCGCTCAAGCTGCGCAGGACGCTTTCTGCCCGCGGCGCTTGTTTGACCGCTTCGAGTGCTTTGAGGAAGGCCTGATAGCGGAAGTCTTCGGTGTCACCGTTGCGTTCGACACGATCCATGAAAGCACCCAGGTCGATCAGTTTCGAGCGCGCATCTCCAAAGTAGAGGTCGAGTGTATTGGTTGTCTCGGGGGGCATAGTCTGGAGTTATCCAGAGGCGACGAATCGTGTCAATAAGTGAGCCCTTGTGGGCTAAGGAAGTGGATGGATCGTCAGGTGGACGGTCTTTTTCAGTGCCGCGCCCGATTTGAAGGGGATGGCATATTCGACTTTGACTTGATGCGCGGGCATCATTTCGGGCAGCTTAATGGAGACCGCGGTGCCGCTTTGACTGACCTCGACATCACTGACCGCCCAAGTGTCCCGACCGATTTGTTCTGGAGCGCTCGGCTTGTAGTCTTTGGAGCCATACGCTGAGGTACGCTTATAGTTCCATGCGCTGACTTTGAATGCCGCTGCATTGAGTGCGGCCGCGTTAATTGCGGAGTCGAAGTGCAGCGTAATGCTATCTTTATTGGTGGAGACTTCGACGAGCAGCGGTTCGACTGCGCCGCAATAGCGGATGCGCTGCAAGCAACCGTCCTTCTGCACGTCGACGCCCCAACCGCGGGTACCGGTCAGGTAAACCTGACCGTCAGTGGGATTGATTGCGAGGCGCATGACGCCGCTTTCGAATTTGAAGGGGAAGGGCTGAACGGCTGCTTGCGGTGTGGGTGCTTGTTCATCAATGAAGACCATCATCGCCGTTCCGTTGCCGCAACCAGTATGCATCAGTTGGTTGGCATAGGGGCCGAAGCGTGAATCATCGATCCAGAGTTGAGCGCCGCAGGAGTTGTCGACGTCTTGCGGTAGCCAGATGAGGGGCAATTCGGGCACGCGATCTTTGGCACTGCTGTTGACGGCTCCACCATACCACTTGCCTTGTTCGACGAATGAAATCTTGCCTGCTGGAACGTATTGCCCCTGGTTTTCGCCGTAAGTAATGCGATCTCCGGGTAATAGACCCATGCCGTTGGGTGTTCGGAATCCTGTGGCAAATACTGTGTAGCTGCGGCCATCCGGTGCGACTTTTAAGGCGCCGCCTTCCATCTTGATATCAGTGAATTGTCCATTTTTCGCATAGTAGAAGGAACCCTTTGAATCGCGGATTAGGTCAAAGTTGTAGCCATGCCAATGATTGGAAATTTCGGGATCGGTAAAAAACTGTTCATAGTAGTCGGCCTCTCCGTCGGCATTGAGGTCATGCAGTCGCACGATACCGTTGTGTGTGGTCACGTAAACCAGGCCGTCGACCACTTTAATGCCGAAGGTCTCATAGAGCCCGGATGCGTAGACTGACCAAGTGACTTCTTTGAGCTCAGTATCGATGCCGGAGACTTTCCATACGTCGCCACCATAAGTGGTTATGTAGGCATTACCTGCCTGATCAAAGTCGACGCCTGTGGTGCGCAGCCAGAGGTTGTAGTCATTATCAAAGGGCAATGGGATGGTATCCATGACATAGCTGCTCTTCTCCGAGGAGCGCTTGCCCTGGACCGTGAAGGTTTTGGGCCAGTTGCGCTGTCCGCCCTCAATCAGCGCGTCGAGTGGGGCACCTTGCTTGAGGCTGTCAATCAGGGCGAGCGCATCCTTGCCCGGCGCGCGTGCGATGGTGAATTCAATCGGGCTGTCGGAGGCGGCGATATTGAGGCACCGCTGCCCCTTGATCACCACCCAGCTCAACGCACTGGTCTGGCCAATCGCCTTTACCGTGAAGTGACGGTCCGACGCTGAAATAACTTGAGCGTCTGCCGGCAGGTTGGACGGTGTGTCGACTGTTTGAGGTGCGATTGCAATTTGCAGCGCTTGCGAGCCTGGGCCGATTTTTAGTTGTTGTAGAAAGGCGGTCTTTTTGTCTTTTCGCTCGACCGTTGGCATTTCGAGGATGTCGCGCTTGTTGATCTGGTAGGACAAAATCGCCTGGTTGCCGTTGATGTAGTGCCCCTGGTGGCGAGGCTGCTCATGGTTGAGCCATTTCCAGTTGCCGATCGTTTGGATCGGTTTGCCTGCGGGCAGTGTAATGGAACTGGGGCGTGGCTTGTAGTGTTGGCTGCTTAGCTTGTTTAGGAAGCCGCCGCTGCGCACATCGATTTGGTTCATGGTGTAGAGATCGTAGGATGTCGCATACTCATCATCGAGAATGATGTTGATCGCATTGCGGTAATCCTCTCCGTAGTGATCGACTAATACGGGGCCATGCTTGCGGAAGCGGCCATTCTCCTGAAGCCGTTGGTCTTCGGGTTTATTGGCACGGCTGAACTGTTCGCTGGCAGTGTAGAGCGGGAATGGCAGCGTCTCGATATATTTCGCGGTGATCGGCTTGTATTGAGAAGGGTTGTGCTCCTTGAAAAGTACTTCACTTAGATACGCGGCGACTTGGTGTCGTTGGGTGTCATTGAGTTGTCGCGCCGCGGCCATCAGCTTATAGCCGTGCGTCAGCGTATTGTAGAGACTCATGCGGTCGCTGCCATTTTGCATTGGATCCAGCGCAAAGCTCCGCATGACCGGTGACAATGCGGGTCCCGTGCCGTCTCCATGGCAAGACGCGCAATTGTTGCTGTAGATTTTTTTGCCTTGCAGGGCAAAGTCAGCCAGCGCTTCGCCCTGTTGACTGAGATATTTACGAGGGCTCAGTGGATCGAGTGGACGAATGGAAAGGCGCGCAATCTCGATATCTTGATCACTGACAATCACCAGCGGTTGGGCATCGCCGACGACCCAGCCGTGGGCATCGATCTCATATTCATCCAGCGCTTTGATGTTCTCCTCGCTGAAGCGCTTAACGTCGCCGGTGTATTTCGAGTCGTTCAGTGCTGGTTGGTGCAGGACTGATTGTTCTCCGGGCATTTTACGGAAAGTGGCATGCAGTTCTTGCCACTCTCCATGCTTTGCGTTGGCCAGTTTTACATGGGTACGGTTGATGAAAACTCGGGGTCTTTTGGGCTTCGGTTGCCCCGTATGGCGAAATTTCAACCGAATTTCAAAATTAGTGTATGATTCAATGCTTTGGTAGGTACTTCTGCCTTTGCCGATGAGGAGAGTATTCTCAAATCGGCAGTTTTTGACCAAGTTGAGCTGTGTGGGTTTTTTTCCGTCAAATAGGACGACTTCCTTGCCTGAGAGCTGAGTGTGAATGCTCAGCAAGCCGAGTAGGGCGAGTCCCAGCCTGAACGCGGATTTTGGAAGTTTGATGGCCATTAAATGTATATTAATGCGGCTTTACTTTGGTGTCTGCTGTTTTGCTGCCGGTGGCTGTGCTCCCGATGGAATGGGCGATTCCCAGTCCTGCAGCATGGCGGGCTTCACGCCTTCAAGGTGCTTTCCTATTTTGAAGGTGCTCGGGCTATAGTCGCCGACGAACTCGAGGTTCAGGTCCGCTTGGATATCCGCTTCATGGCCGCTGAGCGCGAAGCAGGCATTGACAATTAAACGGCGGAAACAGTCATCCATTAGGCTTTCTGAAGCGCCATACGCCAAATAAGCGGCCTTTCCAGGCTGACCTTCGCCCCATTGGTACTCACGTGTCCAAAAGGCGGGTGCTGGTTTCAGTTCGGTCACGGCATCACTCGCTTTATCCATGCCGACCAGTGGCTGCGCATAGGCCATCACCTGGCAATTGCCTGCCGGTAGCTGCCAGTAGCCGCCTTCCATCGCCCACGGCGTCGCGACACCACGCATGATGGGGTGCGATTTAAACGCGGGTAAGATGTTAATACGAGTGGACATCACATGATTGCGACCATGATGTCCCGACCAGCCATCGCCGAGCACCTGCCGGCCAAAGCCCCTGTCGTAGTCTTTTGACTTCGTCAAAAAGTGGTAACGTTCCCAAGTCGCATTGGGCACCTTTACCCTGAAGGCATGACTAGCTGTGCGCAGGCCAAGGACTGAGCCCCCGCGTAGCAGGTAGTCTTCGAGTGGCTGCATCTGTGCATCCGGCAAATCACGGAATCGCATGAAGTTGACCATCAAATCGGCATCCTTTAATGCCTCCATTCCCGGGATATGATTCTTCCCCGGGTGGATCGTTCCATCGGTATCCAGCGAGAACAACACGGTGCACTTGAAGCCATGATGTTTGGCAAGAATACGCGCGATGGCCGGCAGGGTCTCTTCCGAACGGTATTCTTGGTCGGCAGCGATGAAAACGATGTGGCTTCCTTGCCCGGGGCCTGAGTCGCCTTCATAGACCAGCGGTGCAGCGAACAGCGACTGTGCGACGAGTAGAGTGCTGAGGATTAGTTTTTTCATAGTTAATTTAATCGTGTATAGCTAATGTTAGTAGAGACTGCTGTCTCCTTTATCGCGAGTAAATATTACATTACATTGCCCAACGCAGCCGAATCATTCATACCGCCAAAGGCATCATGCAGTTGCCCATCGAGTGCGTAGAGACGGTCTTAGATCGAGCCATGTGCGGTATTCGGGCTACACACAGTCTTTGCCCCTCTGTTATTGCAGCTTGAGCCGAGGCGAAGTCGACATGCCCCCCCTGATGCCAGCTCGGCAATTACTGAGCAGCTACTGCACTGCCCCGCGCGCACGTTTGCGGCGAAGCAGCCCTATACATTTCGCGTCCAAGAATATCTGCATAGGTTTGCATCAAGAACGCGTTCTTCTCCTCGATTCCGATCGCTTGATTCGTCTCATCCGCCGGAATCGGACTGGACCCTGTGGTATCCACGCCAATGCCAATCACTTGATGACGACTAAATCCGGCGACCACCGCCTCTGCTTGAACCGGCGCGTCACTCACCACCGATTCCAAACAGAGCACGTAGTCAGCAGGCCGCTGAGGTGCTGGGGTTCTGTCCGTTCGCTAAAGCTTCACGCTACGGCT
>DOCS01000092.1 GCA_003503355.1 Opitutia bacterium | reverse complement strand
CGAAGTCAGACTGCCGTGCAAACTGAATCGGCGGCGCGTGCGGGGTATGCGTCTGAATCACCACCTCCCCTGCCCGATCCCCACGGCCGGAACGACCCGACACCTGAACGACGAGCTGAAAGGTGCGCTCCGCCGCGCGAAAGTCTTCAATATGTAGCGACATGTCAGCGTCCACCAGTCCGACCAGTGTCACGTTCGGAAAGTCGAGGCCCTTGGCGATCATCTGCGTGCCCACCAGGATATCAATCTTGCCGATGCGGAAATCATTCAGNNTAGAGATTCTTTTTCGACATCGAATCGGCATCCATCCGATGAATGCGCGCAGTGGGCAGAATCTTTTGTACGATGTCTTCGATTTTCTGTGTGCCCTTACCGCGCATGCGAATATTCGACGACTTGCATTCTGGGCAGCGCGTTGGCGTGGGTTCTTCTTCGCCGCAAAGGTGGCAGCGTAATTTCTTATCCGTGCGGTGGTAGGTCTTGGGAATACTGCAATGCTCGCAGCCGGCAACGTATCCGCAATCCGGGCATAACAAGCTGGTGGAAAAACCACGCCGATTGAGGAAGAGAATACTTTGCTCCTTTTTCTCATAGCGATCGAAGAGCTTATCCGCAAGCATGCGGGAAATCGGCGAGGCCGCCTTCTCGGGGGTGCCTTCGCGACACATATCCACCACATGAATACGCGGGAGTTGACGATTATCTACGCGGCTCAGAATACGATCCACCGCATATTTGCCCTTCTCCACATTATACAAAGATTCCAGCGAAGGGGTTGCCGAGCCCAACACACAGACTGCTTTGTTTAGTAATGCACGATACACTGCCACATCGCGGCCGTTGTAGCGCGGTGACTCTTCCTGTTTATAAGACGGCTCGTGCTCCTCATCGACAATGATCAGCTTGAGATTGTGCACCGGCGCAAAAACTGCCGAGCGCGCACCGACTACCACATGCGCCTCGTGGCTGGCCAGTGCCTTCCACGCATCATAGCGCTCCCCTTCGGATAGATGGCTGTGCCAAACCACCGTATGCACACCGCGCGCTTCGAGGCGGCCACGCACCCGGCCCACGGTTTGTGGCGCCAGCGCAACCTCAGGCACTAGAAAAATCACCCCGCCGCCGCTAGCGACGACCTTCTCAATCGCATTCAAATAGACCTCGGTTTTGCCCGAACCAGTTACACCATGTAAGAGACGGACACTAAAAGCATCCTTATCGATCGCACCGTGAATGGCCCCCACACAAGTGGATTGCTCATCGGTCAACGTGGGGCGCGACACTTCGGCGACGGTTTCGACCTCGCCGAGTTCGTCTTCATAAGCGATGCGTTCTTCTTCGGTGTCTGTTTCGCGCAGAAATCCCTTCATCACCAGCCCATCGCAAGCTGAGGTGCTGATCTTCATTTGCTTGAGCACCTTGGCGCGCGCCAGTGGCTTGAATTGCTGACGAATGTGGCGAAGGAGCTCGGCTTGCTTTGGAGCCCGTTTTTCCAGCGCCGCCAATTCATCCACCGTCGGCGCTTTGCCGGCTGAAATGTAGCGGCGTTTCTTGACCTGCATGCCTTTGCGGATGCAAGCAGGAATCATCGTTTCCAAAATCGCCTCTGGTGTGGACGAGTAATATTGCTGCAGCCAACGAAACAGCTTCATCAAGTCCGGCGGCATCACCGGATACGGCTGTACAATCTCGAACAGCATCTTGAGCTTGCCGGGAGGCACTTCCTGCTCGGTGCCGAAACGGGTGACGACCCCAAGCTCACTGCGCCTGCGGAGCGGGATGCGCACCAGCGATCCGACCTGGATTGCCGCCTGGCAGGCGGGTGGTACCGCATAGGCCAGCGACTTGTCAAAGCCGGACATAGCGATCACTTCGACGATAGCTGTCTCCGCTTGAGAACTAAGCTGGGGCATTGAGCAAATTTTTTAAAGTCAACGAATGAACACCTGCATCAGGTAATTCCCAATTCTGCGCGTAGCTGCAAAAATCCGGAGTATTCGTGCAGTTCGGCCAGATCCGGATCGTTGCACATCCACACGTAATCCTCGTAGCCGCAGCTGATCGCAATACGCAAAACGTTGAGTGCATCGGCCTTGCGCCCTTTGAGCGCAAGACTGCAAGCCAGATTATAATGCACCGTCGGATCTTCGGGAGATAGACGCGCCAGCTTACGATCCATCTTCAAACCCAAGTCGATTTGTCCGGTCTGGGTGTACAGATGCGCTAGAATCGAGGCGACACGCACATCTTTGGGCATGCGCTTGTGTAAGCATTTAAAAAAACTCAGCTCGAAATCGAAGTTTTCACGTTTCGCCATATTACCGGAGCTCAACGCTTTTTCCCGCCTCGCTCGCAGATTCCTGAAGCTTTGAGTTCATTGCAATGCGCGGTCACCTGCAGACGCTGGCTCTCGACTTGCAGTGCCAATTTATCCGCCACTGTCTTACCATACCACTCCATGAACGGGGCATCAATTTCGAAGATCTTATCACAATCCAAGCAAATCACCTGTGCCTGGAAGGTGGTGGCATTCTTATTGGCCATGTAATACTTGAAGTCGCGCCCGATATCCACCTCTCGAATTAGGCTACTTTCGGTCAATATAGGCAATGCCCGGTACACCGTGGCGCGCGAAACTGAATCATCAATTGCACGCGCACGCTCCAGCAAATCTTCCGCCGTAAAATGATCGGGATGCTCATACGCAGCGTCAAAAATAGCCAGCCGCTGGTTAGTCACACGCAGGCCCTTACTAGTTAGAAACTCCTTGAAAGTCTCACGAATGCTTTCGATGTCTGGCGTTGATGGCTCCATGGTTACTTATTGAGACGGAATTGAGACCAGGAAGCGGCGCATGGCAAGCTTGCATATTAGATCGCCAAAAAAATAAGCCAGAAAAATCTTGATTAAACGCCCCACAACGCTTTGCTCTTCCGTTTTTCCAATGAAAGCCACTATCAAAACACAAGGTCGCCAATTTACTGTAACTGAAGGCGATGTCCTCAAAGTTAACTCTTTCCCTAATACGGAAGCAGGCGACTCGATCGACATCAATGAAGTCCTCATGATCGGTGAAGGAGCGGATGCTCGCTTCGGAAGCCCTCTCGTCGAGGGAGCATCTGTAAAAGCTACTATCCTCGAAAACAAGAAGGACAAGAAGGTTGTCGTCTTCAAAAAGAAGCGCCGCCAAGGCTACAAGAAGCGCCGCGGCCACCGTCAGCATCTTTCTGTTATTAAGATTGAGTCCATCAACGGATAATTCACCACAACTTAGGAGAACTTAAAAGATGTCACATAAAAAAGGACAAGGAACTTCACGCAACGGTCGCGATAGTAATTCAAAGCGCCTCGGCGTTAAGAAATTCGGCGGCGAGGCCGTGATCCCAGGCAACATCATCCTGCGTCAACGCGGCACACGCTACCACCCTGGTGCTGGCGTCGGCATGGGACGTGACCACACGCTCTTCGCATTGGTAGCCGGCAAGGTTGCTTTCGATAAGTTGCATCGCACGATCAACATCGAAGACGCAGTCGCTTAACTGCGATTTTAGATCGACAAAAATTTCAAAATCCCGCCTCTTTTAGAGACGGGATTTTTTTATGTCTAAACCGCTCGAAGAATTACACGCTCAACGCGCGCTGATCAAACAGCACCTGCATTGGCTCGATCACCAAATCGAGACAGCGAAACGTGCAGCGAGCGGCACGGAGCCAACAGCCACGGCCGCGCAGCACCCCAACCAGTCGGTCGCCACCACGCAAAGACAAAGCGCACTCGCAAGCGAAGCGGTCGCCCCCGAGACATCGACCTACGAAATCGACGAAGATCCAATCCTCACACCCGGCACCTCTGATCTGATGCGCGCGAAAATCGGATGCATGGCGATCTTTGGATTCGCCACGTTCCTGTTTCTTTTTCTCCTCTTCGGACTCCCCTACCTGATCGATTAACAAAAAACAGTGATCCCTCAACCAAGCTAGGCGAACGACAAGTCAAGGGAGCCAAGCGCCCCATGCAAATAATGCGGCCGAGGGACTGCCTCTCACACATGACGACCTGCCGGTTAATGACCGACTATCCGACCTGCCCTTGATTACTGAGACTGATACGACGTCAGCGACTGATCGCCCTCCCCCCACTTCAAACCTATACGTAGGGGAATTCGGGTTCTACGCGTCCGCCGTGCAACTTTCAGCTCATATTTTTCGATCGCGAACCTCACCATTTTGTTGACTAATTTTAAAAAACAAAAAAAATCAATTAAAAAATAACAAAGATCCAAATATCAGGGCATTAGAACAAATTTTATCTGAAAAAATTGGTTTAAATGTTATTATTAAAAATAATAAACGAAACAAAGGGACTATTACTTTTTCATATAAAGAAATTGATCAA
>DOCS01000241.1 GCA_003503355.1 Opitutia bacterium | reverse complement strand
GATGGTCACGTCCTTGAGGAAATCCTCATACCGCGCAGCGGGTTTGTACGGAGCGTGCGGCGGTTTGGGATGCAGCAACATACAGAACGGCTTGCTCTGATCACGATTTTCAAGCCAGTTCAACGCCTCATCGGTGATCGCGTCGTTGTTGTAGCCCACAAGCTGGCGGCCGCCCTGATTGAATGATTTCTGATCCTGCGGCGACCACGGAATCCATTTGTGCTGCGGTTCAAACACGATGGGGTTATCGACATGCCCCTGCATTTTCATCACGCAGTAGTGATCAAATCCAGTCGGCTGCGAGAGCAGGTGCCACTTGCCGAACAACGAGGTCTGATACCCGGCCGCCTGCAGGAGCTTCGGAAAGGTCGGCTGCGAACCATCGAACATCTGGTTCAAATGCGTGACACCGTTGCGGTGCGAATATTTGCCGGTCAACACCACCGCGCGGGCCGGAGTGCAAAACGAGTTCGGGGTGAGCGCGTGATTGAAACGCATCCCATCAGCGGCCAGACGATCGAGCCCCGGGGTTTGGATATCCGTGTTACCGTAGCAGCTGATGGCATTCTTCGAATGATCATCGGACAAGATGAATAAAATGTTCGGGCGCGCCTGAGCAGCGGAATCCAGCGGCGTCGCCTTCTCGGCGAAGGCATTCAAGCTTAACAATATGCCAAACAATGTAATAAATTTGTTCATCTTAGGTTTGCTTTAATAACGATTTGCTTGTAAGGCATTGGCATTCCTGACGCACCGAAGGAGCGCTGTGACACACAGCTTCGATTGGCAACTGGGGGCGTTGGTACGGACGGGTATGGTTCGATTGCTTGGATTGAAAATGGGGTATTCCAATTACAATGGTGTAAGAATGCTGAAACGAAGAGGAGCATCAATAGCAATAACACTGCATCATTATTTTTTTACCGGGTGTTTCAGGCAATCACCAAGCATACTGAAGCACATACTGCTGCTGTGATGTGACTGCACGGAGTCGATTGCTCCCCTCCACGCCGGCGTTCACCCCAGTGGAAACTTCGGACAGTCACTTCCAGTCGATCTTGGCAACTTTATGCTGCATATCGACAAATACAGAGGCATGCCGGAACTCTCGCCGAAAAGTCCAGCCATCGCGCACCGCATATCTTGCAGTGACATCGCCTTTTTACCTTCGGGTCATTTCGCCACTGCCTCGTACAGTCCGGCCATACTTTAAAGAGGATGACCTTACCAGCCCTAGCAGCAGAAGGCATCGCATCGAGCGTATTGACCATATATGCCACACTTTGCTGCCTCGCCTTCGCGCCGCGGTCCAAGTCGTCAATCATTGCAGCATCAGTGACTGGCAACTGTTCGCGCTCAAGTGGAGGCCGTTTCCAATCGGTAGCATGCAGCGGGTTGAAGACCACTAGCTTGTCCGCCCCCACCTTCTGTCTCGCCTCCCGCAGCATGGCAAACACGGCATCATTCATCGCGGCGGCTTTCTCCATGCCGAATGCCCGCGCATATTTTCGACTGATGCTTCGGCTTGTCGCTGGCCCAATAAAACAAGACCTTCACTGCCGGTTTGCGCGCCTTCATCGCGCGAGCGGCGTTAGCCGTATGCAGTTCAGCACTGCCGTTGCGAACCCGACCGGCCGTAAGCCCAATCAAGCTAAAATGCTGCGCTAGAAGTCATACTGTTTTGGCTGCAAGCCTTCGCCGATACCGAGATGCGCAGACAGCGGCACACGATCCCAAGAAAAAAAGGAAGCTTATCGTCAGCCTGCGCCGCCCACAAAGGGACTGCGCACACGACAACAATGGACGGCGAACGCCACGCTCAAAACATTCTACCCAGTGCCGAAATCGCCGCATCCCTCGTACTGCCGCAAAGATGTTGCTTATAAAATCACAGAACGGTCGCGATGGCGGTCGAATGCAGCGGCGTCTTACCATTTACTGAGATCAACCGCGGGAAGAAATTGAAGACTTCGAGGTCGGCTTGCGGGGCGATGCCATCGAAACGACGGATCTCATTACGCACTCGAACCATGGCGAGGTAACACGCTTCGAGCTCGAAGGCACCCTGAGCATCGATGGCCTGCGCCGCTTGTACCGCACGATCGAGCTGTGACGTATCCCGCTTGGGTGTCGCAAACGAGGCTCCACTAGCAAGTAAACCTGCAAGCGCGGCTACAACAGCAATCAGTTTCTTGACCACCTATTTTATCTTTTGTGGCGGGGCAAAAATCGGAGACTATGGAATAAAAAAATCGGGCTTCAGCTGAAGCCCGATCGTGGGCCACCCTTGATGACTTCTTCATCAAGGACGGCCTGATTCATACAGTCAGCACCTGCTATGCTCAACAATCAATGGTTTACCGCACCGCAACACGCGCTCGGCACACCCAAGGCCTCGAGCACCAGCGTGGACAGAAAGCGATTGCCTTCCGCATTCATATGCACGCGATCCGAGGTCAGGATGCCTTCTTCAGCCTGATCTGGATTGTGTCCCTTGAGATACTCAATGCATGCTTTTCGAATATCGAGCAACTGTGAGCCAGTCTCTTGGGCAACCTTGCGACTAATATCCGCATACTGGTCGAGCATCTTATCTTCAGGGTTGGAGCCGTCCGACTTTTCACC
>DOCS01000185.1 GCA_003503355.1 Opitutia bacterium | reverse complement strand
AGGGAATCCCCCGCAATCTGAATGCGACCGACCTGATCCACCGAACACACCGCACCGTCCTCACCAATCACTTTGATCAGCGCGTGACTCAAGGGGCAGCCAACATTTGTATTTCCCGCAATAAATTCATCCGGCGACAACGCACTGACCATCGCCGCGGTCTCGGTCATTCCATAGCTCAACACCACAGGCAATTTCAATGCGCGCGCCTGCTGCTCAACAGAGCGCGGCACGGCGGCCCCACCGACAAAAATCGCCCGCGCGGCCATCAATCGATCCGCTATGCGGGGCTGGGCCATCAACCGCTGAAGCTGCGTCGGCACCAGCGAAAGACACATCGATCCGGCTGCGAACTCGGGAAACTTGCCGGCTTGCAGGTCTTGAAACGCGGGAAACGCAATCTGCCCGCCGCTCACAAAAGAGCGGATCAACTGCATCAAGCCGCTGACGTGAAACAGCGGCAACACACAGCAGGAATGAATCGGCCCCGCCCCGAGAAAGGCACTCAAGCCCTCGCACGAGGCAGTCAACGTCTGCCAGCGGTGAATGGCGAATTTCACGCCGCCCGAACTGCCCCCCGTTGGAATCAAAATTGTTGCAGTCTGTGGATGCTCGACCCCCGCCCGCGCAGCTGTCGCCAACGGGCAATCGCCAAAGATGACCGCCGGGTTGACCAGTTCGGCCACCGCGTCCCATTCAACGCGCCGCCACTTCGGATTGGCTAACACCACCGGCACTTGCAGGTAAACCGCAGCAAAAAAAGCGGATACAAAACACAACGGCTCAGACTCTAGAATCATCACGCCGCGCACAAGCGCCTCGCCCCCAACGGCTTTGATTGCAGCGATGCGCTGCTGCACACGCTCAACCAACGCCGCACCCGACACACCAGCGATCCAGTCGCGCTGTAACGCGTTTAACTCGTATGGAGAAGCTGTTGCCATAAGGTATTCGGAGAAAAGGTGCGGCGCGCGTCAAAGCGAATCACCGCCGCGGGTTGCAGCGCACATAAACTATCGGCAAAAGCACCGAAAGTATCAAATCCGATCGCCTGATTTAGCTCGGGAAGTTGATCGGCCAACTGCAGGGCATTTTCGACACCGATTTGAGTCTCAAACACCGAAGACAGCACTATTTGGTCGGCGACCGGACGCAGACGTTCAATCAGTCGGCGCCGATCGCCTGCCAAGGCGGGCTTCACCACCAGCGGCCCCGCCCAAGCACCCGCCTGCAGCCAGCGCGCGCCGTCCGCGCCATTGAGGGACTCATCCAACGCGATCGCAATCCCCGTCCCCTCGCAACAGCGCGCCATCGCGGCTTCCTGGCCCACCGGCAAGGGCTGCTCCAGATAATCGATCCGCCCGCGATGCGCCTGTAAAAAACGCACCCAGGATTCGAGGCTCTCAACCGACAGCCCGCAATTCGCATCGAGCCGCAGACGAGCCCCCGCTGGCAAGCCTGCCGCCAACTGACTAAAAATGGACTGTTCGGCCTCGACCGGTGCCACGCCGATTTTCCACTTAAAGGACTGGTAGCCCTGCTGCGCTTTGCGGCTCGCCACGGGGATCGCCGCATGCCCCGCCGGCAGCAGGGCCGCCACGTTATAATCGCGCCCCGACGAGGCACGCCCCGCCTGAAGCGATGCAAGCGCACAACTCACCCCAAACGCGCAGCACGGCAACACTGCCAGCTCGCCCGCATCGTCAGCCAGCTCAGGCGCCTCCACCACGCGCTGCAAAAATGCGCGCGCGGCCTCGATGGTCTCGGTGCCAAACTCCGGAATCGGAGCCACCTCCCCATAGCCAATCCCGGCGTTGCCGTCTTCAACGCGGACAATGAAGCCCTCGCGCGTCGCCCAGCTTCCACGCGCGGTTCTCAGTGGATTGACGAATGATCTTTGATACGACTGGAAAAAAAAGCGCTGACCCATTTGCCCCAAACTGTCGTTTCTCCTTGAGAAAAGACAATCTTTTGCTGGATTCAGTCCATGAAAGCACCCGCAGCACCCAGTCTCGAAGATTTCTACCAGTCCGCCGACAAGTTCTTCCGCAACAACTTGCCGACCGGACTCACCTATGACGACATCTCGCTCGCGACCCTCTACTCCGAGGTACTGCCGCGACAGACGATCCTAGCGACACGTATTTCGGACGCGCTGGAACTGCAAATCCCGATCATTTCGTCGGACATGGACACCGTGACCGAATCGAAAATGGCCATCCAAATGGCCCTCAATGGCGGCCTCGGACTCATCCATTACAACATGAGCGATGAGAACCAAGTCAAGGAAGTCGCCCGCGTGAAGAATCACATTCACGGCTTCATCCAGGAGCCCATTAAAGTCGGCCCCGAGCAAACGATCAGCCAAGTACTCGAATACATCGAAGAGCGCGGCTTCGGCTTCAGCACGTTCCCTGTGGTCGATGCCAGTAACAAGCTGCTCGGTCTACTGCCCGGACGCGTCGTCAAACCACGCTACGCGAACCGTCTCGTTTCCGAGGCGATGACCCCACGCGACCAAGTCTACACCCTGACCGAGAAAGCAATCGGCCAAGACCCGATCAAGACGGCGGACCACTTTTTCACCCAACACATGGGGATCCACAAACTGCTAATCGTCGACGAGGACGACCGCCTACGCGGCCTCTTCACATTGAGTGACATCGAACGCATCGGCGACGAATCGCAGCAATCCGTCAAACCCGCTCGCGACGACGACTTTCGCCTGATGTGTGGCGCTGCGATCTCCGCCCACCGCAAAACCGACGGCTCGCTCGACCGCGACCGCATCATTACTCATGTCGGTCAACTGGTCGACGAAGGGGTCAATGCCATCGCCGTTTCCACCGCACACGGCTTTTCCAAGGGCGTGGGCGATTCGATCCGCATGCTGCGTGAACAATTCCCCGACCTGACCCTGATTGCCGGTAATGTCACCAGCGCCGAAGGGGTGGAGTTCCTCGCCGATGCAGGCGCCAACTCGATCAAGATCGGCCAAGGTCCCGGCTCGATTTGCACCACCCGTATCGTCGCCGGTGTCGGCATCCCACAGATGACGGCACTGTATGTCGCATCGATCGCGGCACGCAAAAAAGGCGTCTCCATCCTCGCCGACGGTGGCATCACGAAATCCGGCGACATGGTCAAAGCCCTCACCCTCGCCGACGGCGTGATGTGCGGCAGCCTGCTCGCGGGTTGCAACGAGGCACCGGGACAGATCATCGAGATCAACGGCAAGCTCTACAAACAATACCGCGGCATGGGCAGCAGCGCCGCGATGAGAGACGGCTCCGCATCGCGCTACGGACACGACCGCAAAGACATTGCCACCAAAGCGGCCGCGGAAGGCATCGAAGCGTTGAAAGAATCCGCGGGAGCACTCGCCGGCGTGCTGCGCGAACTGGTCGGCGGCATCCAGTCCGGCATGGGCTACCTCGGCGCGGCCAAACTGGACGAGCTGCGCGCCAATGCCCGCTACATCCGGGTCAGCCC
>DOCS01000032.1:1594-2876 GCA_003503355.1 Opitutia bacterium | reverse complement strand
GCGTTCCTGGATGACGGGGATTTCGATTTCCTGCTTGAAGAATTTTTCATTAAATGTGCCCGCGCCGTTCGTGAGGTGTACGCGCAGGCACCTGCGGAGCCAGTGGTGGTCACCACGGCAGGCTGCTCTCCCTGTGATAGCTGCGAGACTCTGCCTGGCCTGGTCAACAACGGGGCGGCTGCGATTCATGAGTTCTACGAGCGTTTGGCTTATTCGGATGAGTTGATGAGCTTGGTTGATGGCCTGAATTTGAATGTGTCGGACCATTTTGATGGCACCGGCAATGCGGACGGCAGCTATATCCCTTCGGTGTGGGCGAATTACGATGTCGCGCGTGCGAAGCTGGATGCGGCGGGGCGGTATGATAAAAAGGTCTTGGCGGCGGAGTCCTGGGTGGTTTGGGACGGTGCGAGTAATGCCATGGATTTCAATGGCGACGGCCTCAAGAACGAGCAGGACGCCTATGATAAAACCCTGATGATTCTGGGCAGATGTCTCGAGCGCGGCCTGAATACGGCTAATTTGCCGTGGTCAGACAATTCCAGTGGCTGGGCCATGGGCCTGACTAAGCGGCGCGACTACAATGGTCGGGTTAAGGCTTTGCAGCCAGAGATCGTAATCCCAGCCAGTGATGGCGGAGCTGACATTGTCACGCGCAAAGTGATGCTGCGCGGTGGCGATCAAAATTTCAAAATCAAGGACGCAGTCGGCGGCGAAGGTTCGGGATATGTCTACACCATTGCCGATTACATCAACCCTGCGGATCCGAATCACTTGCATTACTACATCTGGAAGTGGTTTGCCCAGATAGCGGGCGGCTCCGACGAGATGATTCGTCATGCGATGGCGGGCGAGGTCACTAATGATATCTCCGTCTGGGGCTTAGGCTTTACCGGTTTTGAGCGTTATCGTATCGCTTCTTACAATCGCACCAACAACACCTTCCGCGTGCTGATTTATTCCTCAGGTGCGACCGGCAAGCTCTGGACTAAGGTCGGCATTCCGGCGCGTGTTCAGGATGGTGACAGCTATAACAATGACGGCTCTGCAATGGATTTTCGCGGCGAAGGCTTTCCGGACGGTGCGAAGTTCACTGCACGTATTGTGACCAAGGACATCAGCCGCGAAGATGGCAGTGACCTTAATGTCTCCGTGCAGCAAAAGCCGGCGGCTTTGGTCGAGGACGGCATGCTGAACATCATTGTTGGGCATATGAACAAGTTCACCACGATCGACTTCACGCTGGTCGAGGAAGCAGAGTAATTCAGCAGCTTGACCTCCT
>DOCS01000032.1:1122-1448 GCA_003503355.1 Opitutia bacterium | reverse complement strand
TTTTTTGCGGATGCTCATTGCGCAAGCTCTGTCAGCAGATCGAGGTAGCCTCCATAGACTTGGAAAATACTGAAGATGATAAAACCCGCAACGCAGGCGAATAGCAGTGTTGGGTAGATAATCGTGGCAAAGGTCATCGCTTGATTGGCCTGCGCTTGGTATTGTTGCCCCGCTTTAATCAGCATTTGATCGAGTTTGCCGCTTTGTGCGCCTGCGGTGTAGAAAGCGACGAAGTCGGGCGGGAAGACTTTGTGCCTCTTCAGTTGCGAGGCGGGGTCTTCGCCTGCGGTGAAGACGGGTTCCATCGCTTGATACGCACGGGAGAG
>DOCS01000032.1:0-1038 GCA_003503355.1 Opitutia bacterium | reverse complement strand
TGCCTGCGCTTTGCTGTAGCGTCGCAGTAGCGGAATGCAGCGCAGTAGTTTGGGGAGCATCGGGTGGTCGGTTTTTGCCAATAAGGTGACCAGCGTGATCAGTGCCCATAGCGGGATCAGGAGAGCGCCGCTTTGTAGGAGGTGTTGCAGGGCGTCCCATTCAAATCCGGCTTCGTAATCGATCATTCGAACGATCGGCAGAATGAGCGCGGCGATGTGATAGACCCCCATCGGATACAGCAGCCCGAGGATGACTTTTAGCTGAGTGGCCCCAATGCGTTGATGTTTGTCGGATAGATTTTTCAGGGTCTGTGGCAGGCGTCCAGTCTCCATTGCGGCGCAAATGAATACCCGGTCTGCCTTCGGCAGCCAGGATGGCGCGGACTGCATTACCTCGGTAACGGGTAGGCCATCTTCGATTTTGGATGCGAGCCGCAGACGATCTTTGCTCGGCGGTCCGGCGCAAACGCGCAATGCCTCTGCGAGCCGGCAGCCGGAATCCAGGTGTTCGGCGAGTTGGAGGTACCAGTTGGAGAGAACTTTGTGGGAAGCCATGTTAAAAAAGGAAAAGCGATGCAGAGTAGAGCAGTTGGCCGGTGGAGCAGTGGTTTTCGTTCGCTATACCTTTGCTGTTGCCGTGGTTCGCCGCGCTGCAGGGATGCTTGCATCGGGGTGATACAGTCTTTGGCGCGCGCCGATGGTTTGTGTGTGATGCGTAGTGTGACGGGGAAACGTTTAAAATCAAAGAAAAGCGCCCCGTGGCCTTACACCATCAAGAATGCGCCGACCCCCGCGAGCACGGTCGCACCTAAGGCGATAGCGATATGCTGGCGCAGCTGTTTGGAGCCCATTGCGATGGCTAGGCTCGCTTTTAGCAGTGTATTGGCGATTGCGGCGATGATAATTGCTTTGCTGCCTAATTCAACGGAGATGAGCCCGTCCTTTAGGCTGTTTGTAATTGAGAGCGCGATCGCATCCATGTCGGTGAGCCCAGAGACGAAACTCAGGGCAATCAGTTCGTCGCTCAGGTCGGAGTTG
>DOCS01000201.1 GCA_003503355.1 Opitutia bacterium | reverse complement strand
GGGCCGAGCCAGTGTCAGTGACATTTTGCCTTTCGCCTCACTCACTAGGACCAGCTCATCATAACCATCCGCATCCAGATCCACTGCCTGACAAACCAAGGGATCCCCCTCCCCCACCATCAGCTGACGCGGAAACGCAATGCGGCCCTCCTGATTCAGATGACTCACACCAACAGTCTTTTCCCCAGCGCTCATCACCACGACACTTTCACGCTCATCGTCAAAAAAGTGCCCACTGGTGATCGAGGAAATCGCGGAAAACGAAGGGAAGGTCTGCGGCGTTCGAAAGTGACTACCTTCCTTTAGAAACAACAGCAGTTCCGCGCTGGACGGGTTCGCCACCAGTAAGTCCTCAAGCCCGTCGCCATCCAAGTCGCCCCAAGCGTAACTAGCCGACGAACGACCCTTGTTAAAAATCGGATAAATCTCGGGTTGCACTGCCGCAAACCCTGCCACGGTTGGCTCCGCGGAAGCCTGCTGCAGACGGAAAAACTCCAAGCCGCCGCTTCGGGAATTGACCGCACAAAAAGACAATGCCTCGTCGCCGTTTCGCGGTAGCGCTCGCACAGAGCGCACGGGGCGCTCAAAAGCAAAACGCCGCTCCGGTCCGAACCCACCAGCTGCCAACTGCTCCCGCAGTGCCAGCGACTGGTCCCCATTCGCCGTAATGTACAGTATGTCCGCACGGCCATCATCGGTCACATCCTCCAGCAATAAGTTAAACGGATTGTTGCCCGTCACATAATACCGCTCGGGGTCCCCCAGTTGTCCGTCCGCATCCTGCTGAAAGACCCGCAACGCATCTCCCGAAATAACCACGAGTTCTGCTCGATCATCGCCATCGATATCGGCGATCTTAACCGTGTGGTTCCACCCCAGTGCTTCAAAGTCATCAAACTCGTGCGTCTCTGTCCAATGGCCACTCTCGTCCTGGTAGCGAATCGTCAACGGCACTTCGCGCGCCGTGTAGGCTAAATCATCGCGACCATCGCCATTTAAATCGCCCACCGACAAATCAAACACCGGAAAACCAATCGTTATACCTTCACGCTCAAAACGGGCATCTTCCAACTCCGGCTCCCAACGATTGCGATTGAAATGTGTCTTACCGACCGCAGTAGCCGCAGCCTCCCCGCGCTGATACAATATCTCAATCTGCGAACGATCATTATTCACCACCGCCAAATCATTCAGCCCGTCGTTATTAAAATCACTCACATTGAGCGCGCGAATCGCCCAATCGAGCTTCAATACCTCCGGCCCGCTAAACGAAAAAGACGCCGCAGGGGCACCGGCCAGCGATGAAGACGCCGCCACCGCGCCCATCCCGTAGCACCAGCTGCGCATCCATCGGCGAGTCGCGTATCGGTTCAACGCACGACCGAACTGCTGCATCCTCCACGCACTCATTCACTGTCCTCGCTCTTAATGATTAATGTACGTCCGAACAACCCATCCGGCGCTTCATTGACCTCCGAAATCAAACGGTAAGGCGCATCCAAATCAGCAGGAATTTTGTCGGCACGCAGACGCTTAGATAGCCCACTCATCGCACCGGCCTGTAACAGCGAGCGGAAAAACGGCTCGATCATTTGCTCCGCATCGACGAACGAACGTCCGACCGCATGCGGGCGCGCGATCCTTTCAAACAACAGTTCGGTTTGCGGATTCTGCCAGAAACCGGCACCGTCCTGGCTCATGCGAGAGAGTACCTCATGCAGCAAGCCCACGTGCCCGACATTCACGATCAAGCTAGAACGAGTAATGGCATAGCTGAAACCAACCCCCGCCTGCGGCAAATTGGGGTCACTGGGGCCCTTAATGGTGTAAATGGTTTGCCCCTCATACTCCTGCTCCTGGATCAAGCCCTTCACCTCCGGCGCCATATCCTTAAATGTCTCGATCGCTTGTGCCAGTGCCTGCGCATTCTTCACGTCGATCACAAACAATTGCTGCGGTTCTGCAGCCACCGCACTCCTACGATCGGCCTGGTCGAGCACTGAAAGGCTGACCATCTGTGCGCCCAAATTCTCTAGAACCGAGGCCCGCAGGTCGACGCCGGTAGTGGTCTGCATAATCTTCATTTGCATATTAAGTAGCGGCGAGAGCGTCGGGCTGGCCGAGGTGAGTAGCGCCTCCAGGTTCGCCAACATGGCACCGAAATCAAATAACGAGATCGAGCTGCTCAACACCCCTTCCGGAACGTAGCGCGCCTCTGGCCATTCACCAGGCGCATAGCTGAGTAAGCTCAAGAGCCCTCGTTTCTCCGCGTAAATCAACCCGCCATGCGATAGCAGCCCCTCATCCAGTAATTCAAAATCAATATACAATGCTTGCAACGACTCCAGAGACAGGGCGTTTCCCAAGCTCTTTGCCGTCACGCCGAACAGCGCCAGTCCGCCAATCTTCGACTGCTCCAGCAACGTGTCGTTCAGGGGCGGCATGAGCTCCACAAGGTTCACATACAACCCGACATCGCCACGGCCGGATTCCTCTCGCGAACGGAGATACACATCGGTTGTCGAAATCGGCGCACTCGCCCCCTCCTTGATCGTTTCGACTGCTTCGCGCAAGCGACTCTCGGGGGTTGCCAAGATGAAAATACCATCCACCAAAGCATAACCATCCTCCACGTAGGTGAGCTCGCCATCGAACACCTCATCAAAATGCAGCGTCACCCCCATAAACAGCTCCTCCACTATCGTATGCTCGATCGCTGGTTTGAGCGCCTTTTGCGCCTCCGCATTGCGCTTGTACTGAATCTGCATCAGCTCATGCATCCGCGCTTCATCGCCGCTAAACTCAGCCATCAGAATCACTTCGGGACGCTTCGCTTGGCGCAGAATCAACTCAGACAAGTTATAACAAGCCAGGCTCGCCTGCCCAGGAAAGAGCGCAAACAGATCCTCATAGCTCAGCCCGAATTCCTGTTCCAACACTTTGGTAAAGCCCGAAGGCCCCTCGACCGCGGCATCCCCCGCAGCGGCTTCGTCCAACATCGGTTGAAAGAACGCCAGCAATGCCTCATCCTCAAACAAGGTCGCAATCGGATGCGTCGCCCACTGCTCCCGTGTCTCGGAAAAACTCCGGACCGTCAGCATCAATTCCACATCCTCACCGATCAAGCGCTGCAAAGGCACCGCTTGCACGGATCCAACCGACACCCCCACAGATAAAAATAATAACAGCCATGTCTTCATAATAAAAATCTTCCTACTTTATACCTTTACTGAATCTCAGAATCTCGACGACGCCCGATTACACACGATTAGTCATACGCCAGCACCTCGCTGAACACCGACGCTCTACTCGCGCGTCGTTCCGCCTGCCCGCACCCCGTCAAGCTTCGGCGGACTCAAATAGCGAAAGCCGCTATTCGGATTACGCGGATCAAAGGCATAGGCATCACGATTATCCAAAAAGGATTTCACCACATGCGAAGAGATCGAAAAGCCCAAGCCCTCCGCACCGAAAGCCGCGATCTTCATATTATTCACCCCCACCACTTCACCACGTAGGTTAAACAAGGGACCGCCCGAATTGCCTGGGTTAATCTGCGTGGTGGTCTGCAAATAAAGGCGCCCGCCCACCACTCGGTTCGCCACACTGATAATGCCCTCGGAAACCGTGCGATCGAGGCCCAGCGGACTGCCGATCGCAAACACAGTCTGCCCCTCGCGCACGCCGTCATCGCCCACCGCCAAGGCTACAGTCTTAAACGTTTCCGCACCCTCAGGCTCAATTTTGAGGAGTGCCAGATCCAGCTCCGAGCTGGTTGCCACAATTCGCACATGATCGTACGTCACCTTCGAAAGCTCACGTGCCCCCTCTCTAAAAATCGTCACGGAAATACGATGTTCGCCGGCGATCACATGATCATTGGTCACGACATAACCGTCCTCATGGATCACAAAACCGGAACCTAAGCCCGTCGGCGTTTGCACCAAAGCGACTGCCTCGCCCAACTGGTCCACCCATTCGCGAATTGGTTGATCCTGTCCATCCGCTGCGACACGATACAATGTGTCGTCCGCCACAGCAGCCAACGCAGCTCCAGTGTCTGGATCTATTTGACTCAAACGGGCGACCGCGCCCTTTGGCACCGCGATCACATCGAATCCCAAATCGACATAATACACATCGGGCCGTTCCAGCACGATATCCCCCCGGAGCCCGCCCCCATCCTTCAACTCAATCGAGTGAAAGGCCTGAAGCGAAGCCACACAAAGCGTCAAATAAAACAACCAGCCAACTTTCAGCATACCTGCTTAGTAAAGCCGAGAATACTACACTTGCCACCAAATAAGCGCAAAAAATCAGCCCAAACTGCGGTGTGTCACCTGCTATCGGAGGTCGAGTGGAGGCCCCATTTGTGCGCGTATGAATCAGAGCAAATACTGCTGCCCTCGGCGCAGCAGTCGCCTCATTCTGCCGCGTAGCAAGCCAGCACACCCGCCACCACCGCATCGGTATATTCCAACAAAATATCATCCGCCGCCAGAGCTGCCCCTGTGGCTCGATTCGCCAACGCCGCCTGAATCCGCGAATACACCGCCACACTGTTGGCCACATAGGGTTCAAGTAGCACGGTCGGACACTCCACCGAGCGCAGAAGCATCAAATTGCGAGCGAACAAATACGGAGACTGCGCATCCAACAAAATCGCATTCGTACCGCCATAAGTCGATGCCGGCAAACCTGTCCCTAGTGCGAACGCCTCGGCCAGTGCAGCGCCCAGCCTCCACTCGGCCGTTCCACTGCCATTGCTTAACTTCACCGCCAACTGTGCCTGCTGACGAACGGACTGTAACTCTCGCTGACTCATACAGCCGAAGATCAACGCATGCACATGGTTTGAGGCAACCAGACGAAGCGTCCCCATGGAGGATGATTCATGGCAAGTGGCAGGCTCAATCGTGTCTTTCTTAGCAGGCTCATCCGCCGCCACCACCACCGGCCACCGAGCGGCATTAATATGTAACGAAATCAGCGCATCCGGCTGGATCGTCTCATTCACCAAACGGGCACGCGCTGCCAAATCGCCCACCACAATCGACAGCCGCACGGCACGCGCGCGAAGCGCCACCCCATAATTAATCAACTCGGCAAGCGACGCCTCTTTCGGGGCTGGCACCTGTTGCGCCGCCAACTGTAAATAATCCACCGGACCCTTCGGATTGACCCGCACATTCGCCTCGCGCAATAAGGTCACCTCCGCGCCGAGCTCAACCAAATGAGCCCGCACCCGCTGCGCTACTTCCAGCACCAGCTCCCCCTCACGCACATAAAAATCATTCGCCGCAATACGGAATTGGCGCCACTCAGCCTCAGCCCACTTGCCGCCGACATGCCCGGGGTCCAACGCCAGATGCAGCCCGGCGAGCGGCAAGGCCGTCGCCTCACGCGCCGCAGCAATCGCCGCCGGGGTCTGCCAATACGCGGACTCCGCCGCTTGAACCGCCAACGCGTCGACGTCGACCACAGGCTGCCAATCCGCATACGGCGCGTAGCGGGTCGCCATCGCATGCGCGTACATCTCTGCAGGATCCGCCTGCGGCAAGGCACAGGCAACCGCACCTCCAACCAGCCATGCAAAAAAACAGCGTAGTAACATGCATATAGTACATGCACCGATCCGCCCAAAATTGCCAGTGTTCGTTTTCAACACAGCTTGGCTAAATCGCTTCGGGCTTCCAAACAAAGCGCCACGGCACCGCGGCCCACTCGGGACCGGCATAGTCGACCCCAACTCGCGACGTGGCGTCTATCGTATCTTGCTGCAGATCGACAGCGCAATCTTCCACCCACAGGCCACCCACTCTTGTCAGCAGTTGATCGTTAAAGTCGCTATTGATCTGAAAGTGCTTGGTCAGGCGCCCGGGCCCTTCAATGCCTTCCACCGCGCGGATTAACACCGCCGCTGGATACCCCTGCTCGCGGGTGGTGATATTGAGCAACCAATGCACCCCATAGCAGAGATAAATATACGCCCGCCCCGGAGGGCCGTACATCACCACATTGCGCGTCGTGGCACCTTTGCTGGCATGTGAAGCCTGATCTTCGAAACCGTCATACGCTTCGGTCTCGCAAATGCGGGCGCGCAGAATCTTGCCCGAGTCGAGGCGTCGGCACAACTGCTTGCCCAGCAACCCGCGGGCAACGTCCAGCGTCGGCCGATTAAAGAAGACCTTAGTCAGTACCCGCGCCATCAGAAATCGCGCTCCTTGCTATCCACCACCAGTGTCACCGGTCCATCATTGTGTGCCTCGATATCCATATGCGCACCGAAGCACCCCGTCGGCACCGACTGGCCCAGCGCGGCGGACAATTCAGCCACAAACTGCTCATACAACGGCACTGCCTGATCGGGCAATGCCGCGCGGTTGAATGACGGCCGATTGCCCTTTTTCAAGCTGCCATACAAAGTGAACTGGCTAATCACCAGCGCCTCGCCACCGGTGTCGAGCAGCGAACGCTGCATACGCCCCGCGCCGTCTTCGAAGATCCGCAGCTTGGTGATACGCCCGACCAGCCAGGCAACATCTTCGGCACCATCCTCGCGGCCAACGCCGAGAAAGATCAACA